>JBBQIG010000072.1:0-12771 GCA_038324715.1 Anaerolineae bacterium
ACCTGTGGGTGAGAGTACGCTTGACTTAACATTTGGCTCCACACCCTTGCGACGCGGCGTTGGCATTCTCTCTGCAATCACATGGATTGGCGTGCTGCTGACCTTACTCCTGATGCCACTCCTACACTTGCGACAAACAAGCAACAGTCTTGTTGCAAGGGGGGACACAGAGAGCAACAGGGCCTTGGGTAGCGCGACCCTAACAATAGCTCTTGTCGTCGCTCTGCTATGGGGATTGGAAGTGATGGGGGCGAACTGGTTTCAACTGCACTCACAGCCGGATCAAGCTCTGGCAGCGCAGATCCCCATGCACGCCGACATTGATGACCGCTTCAGATTGTTGGGGCTAGACCCGCTGCCCACCACCCTGACCGCTGGCGAACCACTCAGCGTGGTCGCCTATTGGCGCGCGCTTGATGAAATGGACGAGAACTACAGTGTCGTGCTGCGATTGGAGCCAGTGACTGGGGGCGAACCACTGGCGGAAATCAGCCAACTCCACCCAAGCGACATTCCCACCTCTGGCTGGGCTACGGGTCTCTATCTACGCAACAAGCTCGATATGCTTATTCCTGCAAACACCCCACCGATTCAAGTGGCGCTGCGAGTGGGCTTCCGTGACCCTGCCACCAGTCAAATGCTGCCAAGCGCAGAAGGGGACACAATAGAAGTGGGACGCATGTGGGTGCTGCCTATAAATACGCCCACTCCCCCAGATGGGCCGCGTGCCGCCTTTGGCTCCAACATTGAGCTACTCGGTGCGCGTACCGATGGCACACAACTCATGCTCTACTGGCGTACCAATGCCCCCATTGAGGGCAACCCAAATATCTTTATTCACTTATTGGATGCGCAGGGACAACTGCTGGGGCAACTCGACGGAACACCCTATGCCAACCGCTACCCTTTGTGGGCATGGCAGCCAGGGCAAATCATTGAGGATATTCAAAATTTAACGGCAGCGAATGTTGATCTCGCACAGCTTCACACTATCGCTGTCGGCATTTACGACCCCGCCACAGGCACACGCCTTGCTGCCACAGATGGAGATGGGAATCCACTTGCCGATAACGCGCAGAGCATACCTGTAGCGGAAGAGTAGAAACTATCAAGATGGTATTTCGTCCGCACGGTGTACACAACCATGATCCTGGAACACTATAGAGATGTCAAGTTAAACGGTTCAGAATTGCACAAGCCCCTATTGCAATATGTGCTCTATCAGGTTATATTTCTCTAGTGCCTAGAGAAATATAACCTGATAAATCTATGCTACTATAGCAACTGAACGTTCTTCGTTGGGCCTTGCCACGTCATATTTATAAATACGAATTATTCACAAATATGAGAAATGTCTAGTGAATCAAATAAAAGGTGGTTTTAGTGTTTGAGCAGCCCAAGTATACCCAAGGTGGTTTTAGTATCATATTTCCTCGTAAGCCTGATATTCGGAGGCTTGCCAATACACTTGAGGATGTGTTGAAAGGTCAGTACCACCAGCCTACTATTCTTGGCGTACCTGACGACCTTGAACCAGAGATTCCACGTCTAATCTTTGGGTCGACACACGGCTATAGTCAGCTAGCTATCTCACAAGTCGCATTGGCCCTAAATGTAAATTTCTCTCCTGATTATCAGTTGAGCAGTGAGCAACGTCAGGAGTATCTAGAGTCGAAGGTGCCACTGCTGTTTCAACTATTGAAAGCATGTAATATCGATAATCCCAGCTTTGTAGGTTTAAACTGGCGGGTGAGAATCGAAGGGGTCAACATATCTGACGAAAAGATCCTATCAGAGCTAAGCAACTCTATGTTGAATAATGATGAAACAGGTTTGTTGTTCGACATAGAGATAAAGCGCACTGAAGTTGTTGACAAAAAGCATTACTTTAATGTAGTTATCGCTAACTATAGAGATTGGCCGGACGATTCCCAGCAGTCAGGAGTCATGCGACGTCCTCATAGTACCGCTATTGGTAAGGGTATCCAAGTCTTAATTGATTACAATGATCGATATTCATTCAATGAATACAGCGATTACTACACGACACAAGATAAAGCCATCGAGATAATATCGAGAGCATATGAAATGGCAGATAGTACGTTAAAGAAGTTGATAAAGGATGTAGAATGAGATCCTCCACTGAATCTACCCCAGTCTCTTTTGGAGTGCTAAAACAAAGTATTACCATGGCTGCCGTTTTACTCAGTACGGCATTTGTTTCTGGTGCGCCAGTTAAAGCGGACCGACTTTCGCAGAATGAAAGTATTTCTAAACCAGTAGTTGACTTTACTAGAACTTTGGAACAACAGCGAAAGCGAACATATAGTCTACAAAAGGCATCTTTCATGAGGAGGGCGTATATGCGTCTCCGTGACATTGCCAATTTAGAACAAGCAAAACTTGCTCGTGCAGTACTAGATAATCTTGAGTCGGTAGTTGATCAAAAGGAGAATGATCATCTTCCGTCTATTCATTTGGCAGTAGTAGAATCAACATCGACCATCTTGATCGAGTGGATACTGCCTACGTCTCGACTGAGCTTTAACATTGAGTCTGATATTTCGGATTCTGGCTGGGCATTTGTTTCTAAACTAGGCGAGATAGACTTCGGTGATGTCGAGGATGCGGATTATGATCTATTGGTGAGAAGGTCTTTAGAAGGCTTTGTCACCAACAATGGATGAGTATCCCAACTTTTGCTTGCGTGGCCTTCGCGCCCCTGATCATCGTACAGAAGATGGTGAAATCTCAGCTTCAGCCTATTATCCAGATCCAGATACGGTGCAAAATCGGCAAGACGGAAGATGTGAAACTTCAATAGATTGGGAAGACGAAGACGAAGTACTGCCAAACCTGCTGCAACGCTTCCGATATGGGGTTGCTCGGTTGCCGCGCAAGCATATCGATGAAGTAAATCAATATGCTCAGGTCAAAGGCGGATTGAGCTATGAACGATTTCCCATTGTAGATAATCCGCATCATGGCAATATTCTATTCCCAGCTAGTATTGCTCAAAAGAGCGAGAGTAAAAGGCGCTTAATTTGGGCTACACTTCTTGCCGCAAATGCAATTTTACATCTTGATACTGATCAATAGTCTACCTAATTTACAATCCTCAACACCACTCAACTATAGTAGGTTACTGCTTCAGACTAACTCTACTCCACCCCAACACGGATATCCCTCAGGTGCGTCTGATCACCCACAGGCTCTCCAGCAGCATCAAGAATGGAAAGCCGCTCCAACGTCTCCTCAATGTATAGCCCTGTGTAAAGGGGGTAGAGACCCTCTGGTGCGTCGGGCTGGATGATAATCTCATGCACGTCCGCAATCTGCTCACCGGGATCCCAGAGCCATGTGCCACGCCCGCCACAAACGGGATAGCCATCCTGTTGCGCCACCATCACGCCATCGCCATAGTAGGATTGGTTAAAGACCTTATAGGAGAGGTCGATCTCTTGGAGCGCACGCCAGTAGAGGGTCAAGCGCAGCGTATCACCCGCGTGCAGTGGTGTGGGTGCATCCAATGCATACCCTTCCAAGCGGATTAGCCCAGCAAAGTTGACATCGAGTGGATGAGCAATGGCAGGCTCCACCACAGGGTAGCCCAGGGGGAGATTGGGTGTGGCAGCGGCGTCAAAGGCGGCGGCGTACTCTTCCAGGGCAAAGTGCTGAAGGGGTGGTGCGCTCTCTGTGCGTTGGCGGATGAGCATGCGCGGGTCGTTGTCAAGGGTCACGCGCCCCCACGGCTGGTAGCCCCGATCCAACAGCCGTTGATCGAGCGCCAACGCATAGCCCACCGGGTCAGGCTGCGGGTTGCTGATCTGAAAGAAGGTAGTGGCGCGATCTTCACAGCGCATCCGCCCGCGCGTATACCAAATGGGCGACCAAAATTCGACCTCGTTGGTGGCATACTCCCCGGTGAGTGTTCCCTCTTCATACAATTGCCCTGCCACCTTCCAACCATTTGCCAGCGGGAAACCAAAGAGTGCGCGGTTGTCCAACACCGCATAGGGTCGCCAATAGCCCCAGGGCCAATTGACATGCCATGTACGCAGAATCTCCACGCGGCTATAAGCAAACATCTGATAGACATAGCCACCAAAGATCAGCGCCACCACCAGGCCAATCAGTGCGCCCACCCAGGCAAGCGTGCGAGAATTAGCATTGTGCTCACTGCGCTCCGCCCACCAGTCACCCACACGTTGCACCATCATGCCCACCAAAAGCGCCCACGGCACAAAAAAGACATAGACATGGGTGCGGGGTTTGCTGGTAAAGCCCAGCATGATCAGGAGCAATGCGCCAAACCAGATCCATAGCAAGCGTTCCTGCCCACGCGTGCGCGGCAAGAACCAGGCTGGCAACAGTGCGAGCGCCATGCCCACAATCCACAGGTCGCGTTCACCCACAATTGCCCAGGTGGGATTGAAAAGAGTCAACGCCACAAAGATCAACAGTGCCACAGTGGCGATAAGACCCCCTGCACGCCCCAGTGTCCGCTGATAAAGCACCGCCAACGCAACCAGCACCGTGGTGCTCATGGTCAGCGCATAATAGCTGGAACTATAGGTGGTAAGCCGAATCCAGAGATCAGCTACATTGTTGACGGGAAAGCCTTCACCCGCAATGCGTCGATCCACAAGATAGGTATAGGTCGCGCCAAATTGGTCGTTGGCAACGAATGGCACGTAGAAGAGCGCCAATAGCCCTGCTCCCACCAGCAGTGCAGCCCCCAAGCCGGTAAAGAGTGTGCGGCGTTGGGTAGGATAGCGTCTCCAAATCAGTGCGATGGCAAAGAGGGCAGGGATTGCCACCAATCCTGCTTCATAATGTGACCACAGCCCTGCTGCCAGAAAGAGCGAAGCCATGAGCAGCCCGCGCACAAGCGTGCGCGGCTCTTGCCACAAGCGCACCAAGACCAGCAAGGTCAGCGCCGACATCAGAATTACCACGCTTTGATATTGCACCAAGCGCGCAAAGCCTATGCTAAAGCCATCCACAGCCAAAAGCAGCACTGCGCTCAACCCGGCGATTGGCCCCAAGAGCCGCCGCCCCAGCCAAAAAACGGCAGCGAGCGCCGTGAGGTTGGCAACGGCAAAGGGAAGCCGCGCCGACGTCTCGGTGATGTTGCCCAGCAGAGCAAAGAGTGCAGCGGGCAGCAGAATCTCGCCAGGCCCTTTCTTGTGCAGAAAGAGCACGTCGTCATAGCCCTGGATCACTGCGGCGGCGCGCAAGACTGCGCGTGCCTCATCGCCATGAAATTCGGCATAGCCCAAGTTGGTCAGGCGCAAGCCTGCCGCCAAAGCCAGCAGCAACAGCAGCGTCACAATTTCCCAGCGCGGCAGCGGCAGTTGCGGCACAGGCTCTTCACCCGCAATCGGCCATGCTGCCACCAGCAACGCCAGCAAAACGAGATCAATACCCACGTGTAGATGCCAAGTGAGCAATGGCCCTGGCAGGTAGCTAAGGAGCAGCAACAAGCCCAGGAACAGCGCATAGCCTGCGCCTACTGCATAAACGCCCCACTCTAACTTTGTAGCGGGCGCGCCAAAATCGCGCCCTAGCACCTCCGCTAAGAGATGCCCTGGAATAAAGATTGCCCAGAGCAGCAGCGCGCCCACGCGCATCCAATCGGGCAGGGGCAGAAAAAGGACTATTTGGGCAATTAAAGCCAAGCCAACTGCGGTGAGCAGGCGCTTGCGCTGTGCACTCAGCATTGTTCAACCTCTCTACAGTGGCTTCTCTACAGTGGCTTGTGGGGGGACAGGCGCGAAAAGATAATCTGTTCACGTCGTCTCGCCGAGGGCAGAACGAGTGGCACAGATGATTCATCAAGTGACAAAGGTCAAGTGACAGGGGTCAAATGACAGAGGTCAAAGGCATAACAGGCGGCAAACAAGCGCTCTAGCTCGGTTGGCGATGGTTAACAGTTTGGCGCACATGGTAGATGGGCTTGGATTGGCTTTCGTAATAGGTGCGAATGACCATTTCGCCGATCAGCCCCATGGTAATCAACTGCACACCAATCACAACCAACAGCACCCCCAGCAAGAGGAGGGGTCGCCCACCAATATCTTGATCGAAGAAAATTTTGAGGAAGGTGAGGTAAAAACCAATCAACAAACCCATAGCGGCAGAGGCTAAACCCATTGTGCCAAAAACATGGATAGGCCGCGTGGCATAGGTTCCCAAGAACCAGACGGTAATCAGGTCTAGCACCACACGAATGGTACGTCCGATGCCATATTTAGAGCTGCCATATTGGCGCGCATGGTGGTTCACCGCAACTTCAGTCACCGTGCCACCCACTTGGCTTGCTAGGGCAGGAATAAAACGGTGCAATTCGCCGTAGAGCCGTACATGCTGAAGCACATCGCGGCGATAGGCTTTGAGCGAGCAACCATAGTCATGGAGTTGGACATCGGTTACATTCGAGATCAGTTGATTGGCAATCATGGAGGGCAAGCGACGATCCCAGAAGCGATCTTGGCGATCCTTGCGCCACCCACTCACAATGTCATAGCCCTCATCGATCTTTGCCATCAACAGGGGTACATCGCGCGGGTCATTTTGCAAATCGGCATCCATCGTGATCACCACCTCACCACGCGCCTCGGCAAATCCCGCAGAAAATGCAGCGGTTTGTCCAAAGTTGCGCCGCAATTGAACCACGGTGAAGCGTGGATCTTCCTCGGCAATCGCCTTGAGCAAGGCAAAGCTGCGATCACGCGAGCCATCGTCCACGACGATCACCTCATAGGAACGCCCATAAGCGTCCATCGCATCGGTCACAGCGCGGTAGAGATGGGGTATACTCTCCTCTTCATTTAAAAGGGGAATCACCACCGAAATCTCCGGCGAGGGATCAGCCACGATGAGCGCTGTCTTGATCTTGATCTCAGGAATCAGCGCATCAACTGGTTGAGTGAGTGAAGTACTTGTCATCTTTTTACCCACAGAAATCTGGCAAACAACAAGCGCCAACGAAAGAGCGCATTGATAAACTACTGATAAAACTACTGATAAAACTACTTAAAGTTACCGTGAAAGTTATTGTAAAAACTATTGGCGAACCGTAACCGTTTCGGAATTGGCATCCACTGTAGTGTATACGCCTTCTGCTAAACCGGCATAACTTGTGCCCATCCCAACAATGACAGGATGCTGCCAAGCAGACGCCGCAGCCACAAAGGGATCTAGCGGCGTTCCTCCGGCAGAGACAAAGCCAGTGGCAAGGGGAAGTGCCAGCGCATAACCACTATCCAGCAATTCGCTGGCGACCACGGCGCCGCTGCAACTTTCCTCTTCTGTCCCCCCCCAACGCCGCAGAGGGCCTGCCACTTGACCTGCCACGCCCGCGATGCCGTGACTGGTTTCTTGGCGGCTCATTTGCCCTTCGGTATCACCCACCAGAATATCAGGAGCAATCTCTTGTTGGGCCGCGTTCTGTTCAATGCGCCGCCGCGCCAGGGTGGCGCGAATCTCATCCATCGAGCTAATGTTCCATTCGGCGGTCATCATCTGCTTAATTTCTTCTAGCTCAAAGAAGAAGACTTCGTCCTCACTGAGCAAACGCTTGTCTGCCATAGCTTCTCTAGCAGCAGCCAATGCCCAGGTGCGGGTTCCAGACCAAATATAAGCGAGGCTGTGAAGCGCATTGCTTTGCAACTTGTGAAGTTCGCAAATCCTTTGAATGGTTTGCTCACCCTGCTTGCGCGAGGAGGCAGGCAAGGCTTCTAGCAGCTTTTGCAGCGGAACGCTATTGGCATTTCTGGGTGCATCTTTATGTGGATGTCCAGGCTGAGACTCAATCTGCGCCAAAATGGCCCGCAACACAATGCCAGGATCTTCTGTCCAGCGCGAGTTGGCGATCTCCCCTTCATGGATAGCGCGATGCCCATAGGCTGATGTAAATGCAGAGAACTGTTCAACCACCGATTTGCTGGGCAGTGTATTCGCCCAGTCGGCAAATTCGCCTGCCTTGAGCCAAGCCAGGGTAGATGGCTCACGCATCCCCTCTGCCAAGTCGAGCAGCGAATTGCAGATGCTTGATTCCACCAGTCCTTGCAGAGCACAGAGAGCATTGTTGATCAACAACAACGCTTGCGTCGCACTCCGCTTATCCTTCATCTCTGTCAGAAGCCCTGCATAGAGATACTCCAACGCATGACGTGCCGACAAGTAGGCAACCATGCTATCAATCCCCACGCGCTCAATCTCTTCCATTACTTGCAGAATTTCAGCTTGGCTCCAGCGTAACCCTTGCGTCTTGAAATACCAAGCGCGCGCCTTTTCTGTGGTTTCCCCCATTTGGCGACTGTAATCGTCCAGAAGTTCGTCAATCTTCTTCTGCGCGCGCCCCATCTTGAAGCCAGCCAGAAAACCTGGTTTCTCCCAGGTTGCCAAGGGGTGCCGCTGCTGATTGATCTGCAACGCCAGCGGCTCAAGGCCCGCGTGGGTAGATTCCATTTGAGCCGCTAGGGAGATGTTGAAATAGACATGCCCTTTGTAACGGCGCACCAGTCGCGAGCGAGGGGTAGGATCAAAGCCTAGCCGATCATAATGGACATACCAAGCGCGGCTGGTTAGTTCAGAAAGAACACTGTGACTAAAGGGAGTCAGTACACCGGGTGCTAATGGCTGGAGAGGAGACTGGCTCCAAACGGCTCCTGCGTTACCCGGCGGGAGATCGGGAGCTACATAATCAAACAGCATACAGGCCATCCAATTCACTTCTCACAAACCTGTTTTGTATCTGGCAATGTGCAAAATTGCGTACAAAACTAGGCTGTGTCGTGATAATTATTTCGAGTAAGGGCATTGCACGATCTAAAGATTATCTAGTAAAGACACGCACAAGATACAGAAAAAGGTACAGAAAAGCAAACGGGCGATTCATTCGCCCGTACAAAGACCTATTGTCCCCTGAAGATTCTCACCTGTCAATTTAGATTCTCAGCGCGCGCATTGTTTCTAGTTGCTCATTGATTATTGGAGATGCTCAGAGCCTTTTTTTGTCAGCAATGCGTCAGTGTTCTGGGTGCATTTGTAAAGTAGAAGATGTATACTATCATCCGCAGGTCCCTCATGCATTCATAGTAAAATTTCGATTTTCAGTACAACAGCAATCCACACACTCAGCTTTACACACTAACTTGAACCACATCTTGAATCACAGAACTTGAGCCACAGAAGGAGTAGGGAATGTCTCGTTCTCACGCAGTTGCCGCGGCAACTCGTCTTACGGTCTTTGTATTGACCGCGTTGTTGATCTTTAGCCCGATGGCTGCCCTCGCTGCACCTGTAAATCAGTTTGGCACGGGCAGTCAAGGCACAGCTGCCGAACAAGGCACAACTGCAGAGCCACTGCTTTTAGGCCAATATGCCAATGTCGCCTTGGCAAGTGGCGAATCCATCAGCTATGAGCTTGTGATACCCGAAAGTGGCCCTTATCTGATCACCGCAGTGGATGATGAAGCCGCTGCAGATTTCGACCTCGTAATCACCGATGAAGAGGGCAACGAAATCTACAATGATGTCTTTGCCACCGCTGAACTTGCGCTGGAAACAGGCACCATTACCCTAAGCTTTACCGCAGCGGCAGACAATTTGCTCTTCTTTGTGTTGCTGGGGCAAATCGGTGGCATGAGCAGTGATGAAAACCAACCGGGCAAGCTTCTTCCAGGCAGCATCTACATTGAAGAAAATATTAGCGATACCCGCTATGCAACTCTCAGCATACCAGAGACTACCTATCCGCAACAGGTTTTGATTGTCCTGCAAACGGATGAAGAAGATGTCTTCTATGCCTATGCAGACGGTGAAAATGTCTATGCGTCTACAACCAGCGACACCAATAACATCCTGAATTTCTGGACTCAGGGTGGCGACTATACAATTCAAGTCGATCCCTATGAGCGTCGCTCGGCACTGACCTTGATTGTCTTCTTAAGCGGTCGCCCTGCAACACTCACCTTGGATGAGCCAATCGAGGGACAGATTTCTACGGGTGCCACCGAGGTTGTTTATGAGTTGCAACTCGACGCCAACTATACCGATCTAGAGTTGATTGTGGAGAGTGACGAAGATTTAGGTATCACGCTGTTGGACACCTATTACGACAGCACTGTCTACTATTCCAGCTATGGCGAAGAGGATCTCATCATTGATACCCTCTACCCAGGCGTCTACTATGTCCTGGTGCAAGCACCGCAAATGACAGAAGAAGATACCCCCTTCAGCCTGAGCATCACAGGCGATGCCGGACGTCCCACCACAGAACTCGAAACGGGCGTAGCCTTCGATGATGAATTTATAGACAATGAATCCTCGATCAACTACTCCTTTGAGGTTGTGAATCCAGGCGCATTGATCACCGTCAGCCTCTCTGGAGCCGATGAAGACAGGGACTTTGACATTAGCGCAGGCTTGCGTCCTGGCAGCAACAACTGGTCTAGCTACAGCTATGGTTCAGACGATGAACTCACTTTTGTAGCGCCCGTTGCTGGCACCTATTATGTTACCGTTACCAGCAATGGTAATGAAGGAGGCTTTACGATTCAGGCAGAGGAGGGTGAAGCTGCGCCTATACTGGAAACTGGCGCAGTCTTCTATGACCTGGTGGAAGGTTCCTCGACCAACATCTATCTGCTCCCCATTGACGAAGCAGGCCAATTACTCACGGTCTCCTTGGTCGGGCCAGAAGATGTTGACCTAGATTTGTCCGTCACTGGCTATAATGCTCAGGGTGACAACATCTTGAGTCTCAGCGGTTACAGCAGCGGTTCAGCCGAGGTGACTAGCTACGTGATCAGCCAAGCTGGTCTCTATCAAGTAAGTGTGAGTGCTTCTTACTCAGATGAGGGTGGCTACTTCTTCATTGAAGCACAAGTAACAGACCCACGACTCTTTGGCGCACAATGGGCAGTGGATGCCACAGCTAGCAGCGAGTATGACAGCAGCGACTATTCCGCCCTCCAAGCCATTGGTGCCAACGACAGTGCAGACGCCGTGGATAGCCCGACAGCATGGGCTGCGGCTGAAGATGATGCCGGCACAGAGACACTTGAATTAACCTTTGATGTGCCTGTGAAGCCCTATGCGTTAGCCATTGTCGAAAGCTTTAATCCAGGTGCAGTCACCCTAGTTGAAGCCTATGACGCTGATACAGATGAGTGGGCACTGCTCTACGCAGGCGAAGCTGCACCCACCGAAGAAACATCGCGCGTCTTCTTCCCCGAACTTGCGCCGGTGGATTTCACCACCAGCCAAATCCGGCTCACGTTGGATACAGCAGCAGTTCCTGGTTCCAATCAAATTGACGCAGTGCAGTTGTTTGGTCGTCCCTAAGGCGAACTTTTCTACAGGTTAAAGAACATAGTTCCAGAAGCTGTCGAAGCAGATCGTTAGAACAGGGCAGGGTCAACAACAGAGAGTGGTGGGGGAGGCGTAATGGTAGCTTTCCCCACCACTTTTTCTTTTCGGCAAGTTGCATTTCGACTCAAAGACGGTACAATGTAGTTGTTGTACACAGCGCACTAGTTCAAATCAAGTCTAAAATCAGGCTTTGGCAGCTCTGTTCAGGATGTTGACCACTACATTCTCTACATTCTCAGTAACAGATGTAGCTACACATACCAACGAAAGTTGTAGAGAAGTCACCACCTGTTTCGGCCTGAGCATCCCGATTATTACACGCATTACGCGTTCTTATACCCGGCTTTTGTGCCACCCATGTATCCTATGACACCACCAATGTTGGCCTTTATCGATTGCAATATTGTCAGCGGACAAGATGAAATTGCGCGTGAATCGCTCATGACGCATGTGGGGAGCTATCGCTCGGCTGGGGTCGCGCCTCTCTATGTGACCTGGATGCGCGAACGGTCTGACCTGCGCTTCGTTTGTCTGGTACGCAATCAGGGTGAATTCAATGACTTTATGCTCGATGTCGTGCGTAGCGTAGAAGGGGTACGCAGCACCCGCACCATGTTGAGCTTTGGAGGTCGTGCCGATTTAGATTCGCTGTTGGAACTAGAGATGGAAGTTAGCGCCAACAGCCATACAGTGGCGGCAAGTCTCTGGATTGATGTAGAGCCAGGGGTAGATCGCCGTTGTTTCCAGGCGTTGCTCGATTTGCCTCCCCATCCCGATGTGCGCCAGGTTTGGTTGCTCAATTGCTATCACAGCGAGGCCGCCGATCTGCAAATGTTGCTGTTGGGGAAGAATATTTCAGCGCTTACGGGCTATGTGATGAGTTGGGTACGCACAGCCCCGGGTGTCATCGACACAGAACTTAGCACAGTGCTTGATTGGCGCTGGCTGGCTAGCCCCGGCGATATTGTGGAGTTGTGTGAACTCTTCTTCACCCGCAACGCGCGCGAACGTCGCCAAGCGGCGCAAAAAGCGGATGCTCTCCCCGCTCCATCCTCAGAATCAGAACGGGGCACAGAAACGGATTCTGCAACAGACGCTTCCCCAGGGCAAATTAAAGTCAACCCGTAATCCTACGCTCGGTCTATCTCACATTGAAGGCGGGGACGTCGCCACTCCACTTTCTTTTTCTCGTCTTGTTTTGAATGAATTCAATTGAAGCAGATTACTCAGCCGCCAATGCGTTCAATGCATTGGCGACAAAGCGGTGGCTGAGTGCTCGATAGCGGCCCCAATCTCCCCATTCTGGAATGGTACGCCCCACCTGCTCTAAATAGTCGGCTACGGTGTGCAGTTCCGCGGGCCTGCGCCATTGCCACGCCACAATCTCTT
>JBBQIG010000073.1:0-12685 GCA_038324715.1 Anaerolineae bacterium
GGGATATGCAAAAACCCCCTAGCAGCGAGAGCCAGGGGCAGAGTGGGCGTTCGACCGAAGGGCCTCGACCAGAAGAAGCAGAAAGCCGCGCGCGCGCTCAAGAAGAACGGTGCGTACAGCGTCCGCGAGATCTGTGAGATCGTCGGCATCTCCCGTAACACATACTACAAGTACACGCGGGAGGGTACGGCATCCTCATCAGCGAAGCCGAATGAGGCACGACCAGAAGGGTAGCGTTCAGCCGCCCAGCCTGGCTGTGGCTAGACTATATGGCCTTGTGCCCCCGACTTTTTAGCGCTCTCGACGGGAAACGCTCCGTGATTGACATACCTAAAAGCAGAGATTTGCAGGCACAGCAGAGTGGCTTTCGCAGTCAGCACGAGACCATTGAGACCACGAGCCCAGGTGGCAGATTTCAATTTCATATTTTTCGGCACTGGGCGAGTTGATCGTGCTCTTATTCGTGAGCGCACGATGGCGGGGCTACGGGCTGAGCGGGGCAGGTTAAGAGGTTTGCCAGACACTCAGCTTATTGCGAACAACACTATATTAGTACGTTGGTCGGAATGAAGAGATCAGACACTTCCGGTAATAAGGGGGCAGCAAGAATCAAGTGTGGGAATACATACAAGTACTCTATGGCAACCAACACATACTAAACACCATGTGTAGCAAAGGGTAGCACCATATTTGACAGTAGAGAAACAATCTCCTGACGTACATGTTGCAAATGGCGGAGGGTGCGCTGCTCGGCTTCATCTACGTCTTGGGCCAAGATACTTTCGGCAATAAGGGTATGCTCTACTGTTTCACGCGCCATGCGTCCTTCGATGGCACGCAAACCACGGCGCACCCGTCGCCACTGGTCGTTAAGGTTGTTGAGGATACGCGGCACACGACCCTCAGGATACTCAGACATAGCGAGCACTGTCTGGTGCCAATGCATATGGGCTATATCCCACGCTTCCATGTCCCCAGCAGTGGAGTAGCGCTGCATATCATCCACACTCTCGCGCAATGTACGGCGTAAGGTTTCATCGTTGTAGGTCGCCGCCTGACGCACGATCATGGTTTCTAGCGCTTCTTTGATGTCGAATATTTCATTAATGTCATCTAGTGACAATGGGGTCACTTGCCAGCCACGACGCGGTTGGATGGTCAACAACCCTTCATACTCCAGCCGGCGTAGCGCGTTCGCAATCGGAGTGCGGCTAAATGCTAGTTCATCCGCTAGATCACCATCGATGATATACTGACCCGGTTTATAATACATTTCCATAATACGTGTCTTAACCAGCAAATAAGCCTGCTGCTCGGCAGTACCACTTTGGGCCCCATCAAGGCTGATGCTGTTTCCGTTTGCTCGATTGCTCATTTTTCCTTGCCTCATCCCGCCAGCGACTCATTTTCCTATGGTTACCACTAGTCCATTTATTCCTATTATACCATAACAGGAGAATCAAATACCTAGCTGCCAGCTACAGAATACAGAAACTATCTTTTTGCGTATGCGCAAATAGCAATTAGTTAATACATACATTTGACATCTATCATCTACATAGCTATTATTTACGTATTCCATCTGTCCTCTGCTCCCACTTCCAGAGATTACATTATGCGAATCCGTAAACCATTCTTGTCTTTGGCTGCCCAAGAAGAATTCACCGGTTGGCTCTTCGCCTCCCCCTGGATCTTCGGCTTTGTGCTTTTCGTGCTGTGGCCGATGATCTGGTCGGGCATAATGAGCTTTACCAACTACGACCTCTTTAGTTGGCGCTTTATTGGTCTGGCGAACTATCAGCGCATGTTTACCGTGGACGATCTTGTGTTGCGCTCACTAGGCGTCACCACTCGCTATGCACTCATGTCGGTCCCGCTGCATGTTGTGGTCGGCTATCTGCTGGCACTACTGCTTAATCAGAAGATCGTCGGCTTAAGCATTTGGCGCACCATCTTTTACTTTCCATCGGTGCTATCTGGCGTCGCCGTCATCATCTTGTGGATTCTCGTTCTCAGCCCAGAGTTTGGATTGGTCAACTCACTGCTAGCTAATGTGGGAATTGAGGGGCCGAATTGGCTTGGCGATCCAGACTGGGCGCTAACCTCGCTGGTAATGATGAGTTTGTGGGGCGTTGGGGGGGGCATGTTGATCTACTTAGCTGGCCTCCAAGGGATTCCCACGGAAATGTACGAAGCCGCCAAGGTGGATGGGGCCAATGAATGGCAACAGTTCTGGCACATCACCATCCCCATGACCTCACCAGTCATCTTTTTCAACTTCGTCATCGGGCTGATTGCTGCACTCCAGACCTTCGACACAGCCTTTATCGCCACCAACGGCGGTCCGGCCTGGTCCACCTACTTCTATATGCTCCACCTCTTTAACAGTGCCTTCGAAGAACTAAAGATGGGGTATGCCTCGGCGCTGGCCTGGGTGCTCTTTCTCTACATCATGATCTTGACCCTAATTGTCTTTCGCTTTGGCTCAGCGTGGGTCTTCTATGAAGATAACTTCCGGAGCGACCGCAAGTAGTTAATGCCTTCGTAACCGGCAAAACCACTTATCACGAAAAAACTGTCCATGGCCCTGCAAAACGCTCCTACCCAACCCGACGCTGTCCACCGTACGCGCAATACCCCGCGCACCCACTCGGTTACAAGCAGTATACGCGTCCAGCATCTGATCAAGTCTGTGCTGGTCTATCTGTTGTTAACGGTTGCTGCCATTGCCATTTCCATTCCGCTAGTCTGGATGGTATCGACCGCGCTCAAAACTCCCAAACAGATCTTTACTTGGCCCATGGAATGGATTCCCGATCCGTTTGTTTGGGAGAACTTTTCACGTGCCATGACCTCGCGACCCTTTGGCCGCTGGACGCTTAATTCCACCATCGTCGCCTCACTCAGTGTCATCGGTCATTGTCTTTCCGCAACCCTCGTAGCCTATTCATTCTCCCGGCTGCGCTGGCGGGGACGCAACACGGTTTTCCTAATCATGTTGGCAACCTTGATGCTCCCTGAAGAAGTGACACTGGTGCCCCAGTTCCTCATCTTCAGGGAGTTGGGCTGGGTCAACACACTGTTACCGCTCTGGATCCCTCCCTTTTTTGGCGGGGCATTCAACATCTTTGTCATGCGCCAGTTCATGATCACGCTACCGCGTGAACTAGACGATGCCGCTCGACTAGATGGATGCAACTACCTCGGCATCCTCATGCGTATCCTCGTGCCCCAACTCATGCCCGTGCTTGGCTTTATCGCCATCAACACCTTTCGCTCCCGCTGGAACGATTTTTTCCGCCCCTTGATCTATCTCAACGATCCACAGCTCTTTACGCTGGCACTGGGTCTGCGTTCTTTTCGTGATGAATTTTCAGTCGAATGGAGCTTACTCATGGCGGCCTCATTGGTCGCCATGCTTCCAGTCATCGTGCTCTTCTTCTTTGCCCAACGCTACTTCATCCAGGGCATTGTCTTTACCGGTGTCAAAGGCTAACTCGGCAACTTAATCTTGTAATTGAGCGGTACCTAAGGAGGAATACCAATGCAGCATAACAATCTTTCCCGTCGTCAGTTCTTAAAAGCCTCTGCTGGTGTTATGGGGGTAGCAGCCTTGGGCGCTTGCGCGCCAGCCACTCCACCTTCCGGCAGCGAACAGCCAGAGGTGGCAGCGGTCTCCACCGAAGGCGGCCAGATCAGTTGTCTTTTCCATGGCACAGGCACGACCCCCTATTGGCAGACGCGTCTAGACATGTTTAGAGATCAGCATCCAGAAATTGGATTCATTCCTCTGCCCACTGCCGACGACTCTGAATATGTACAGAAAATTGCGACAATGGTCGCCGGTGGCACGCCGCCCGACATGGTCAAATTCTCCGGTGGGCGTATGTTGGCGACAGCATCCAGAGGGATCTATGAGGACCTTACGCCGCGGCTAGAAACATCCGATCTTTTTCAGCGTGTTTGGGAATTACTTCCCGCTGCTGGTAAAGAATTGACCTATTGCGGTGAGCAGATTGGTGTTCCACAAGATCTGGCTGCCCGCCAGTGGTTCTACAACAAAGATATTTTCGATGCTGCTGGTGTAGACTATCCCACACTTGAATGGACTTGGGACGATTTGGTAAGTATGGGTCTTGCCATCACCAACGCAGAGGAGAACCTCTGGTTCATAACGCCACCTGTCCACAGCTTCGAGGATGCCAGTGACTGGTATTGGCAAGCAGGTACCACCCTCTTCTCCGACGATTGCGGCACATCCAATCTAGCCGCGGAACCGAATGTTGAGGCAATGGAATTCTTCGTCGGTCTCTTCAAGACCCATGAGATCGCCCCATCGCCAGCAATGGGTCTGGGTGACATCGGAATAACCTTCGATACCGGTCGGGTGGCGATGATGATGAGTTCGACCGGCACCTTGGCCGCACAACTAGGGCCGGATGCAACTTGGGCTTTCAACTGGAGCACGGTCTTTGCGCCCACAGGCCCTGGTGGTGACAGTGGTTTTGTCAAATCTAACGGATTTGCGTTGGTTAAGGGCGGGCTGCATCCTGACCTGGTCTGGGACTTTATCGAGTGGTGGCACACTGATGAGACGGCGATTGCCTTTGCCGAGATGGGAGAGTTGGTGCCCCGCTCCGACATCCGCGAGCAGTACTCGATGGCCAATATTCCAGAACACCTGCATCCAGCCATTGTCCGCTTTGCCACCCATGGCCGCGGTCTGCAACGTTGCCCAGCCTGGTCGGAGACCCAAAGACACTGGATGCAAGAACTGGACACAGCCATCACTGGCAATGTCCCCGTTGCCCAGGCCATGCAAACAGCCGCCGAAAAAGCCGCTGATGAGATTACAGAAGTCATGGCAGGTGCCTGTCAGGCTTAGAAGCGCAGGGGAGGGAGTAGAGTGCAAAATTCTATGCCATACTCCCTCCCCATACCTCCGACTCTCTTCCTAAACCCACGCCTAGAAGCGAGCACACTAATGGCAGCAACTGAAGATGCACGTCCCGGCTTTGTCTATCTCGGCTGGGCTGATGACCCTACTTCCACCGTGACAGTCAACTGGCAGGTGGAAGCACCCGTCAGTGACCCGCAAATCGAATCCCGTCCGGCGGGCACAAACGCTTGGCAACAGACCGTGGCACAGCGGACATCCACTCCAGGTAATGGTGTGCTCTACCGAGCGACATTAACTGGGCTGGTCCCGGATACAGCCTATGAATATCGCGTTGGCATCGGCGAGATCTACAACTTCCGCACTGCACCCACTGGTTCAGCCGGCTACCGCTTTGTCTTCTTCTGCGACACAGGGCTGATTGGACGATCTGACGGATTGGCGACCGGGACAGCACAGATTCGTGACGCCATTCGCACCATCGATCCCCTCTTTCTGCTTGGGGGTGGCGACTACGCCTATGGCAACAAGGATGGGCGTTACACAGTGATGGCAGAAGCCGGCGACGAGTGGTTCCGCCAATGGCAAGGGGTGTTGCCTTACTATCCGTTCTTCCCCCAATATGGCAACCACGAGATCATGCTGGTCGAACGATTTGAGGATTGGGGTCCACGTTTCGCCGTACCCAATGCCCAAGCCGAAGGCCGTTATTATTCGTTCGATGTGGGCGATGTCCACTACACCTCTGTCTTTGTCCCCGATTACAGAATGTTGCCCGACCAAGCACAACTCGACTGGCTGGACCAAGACTTGGCGGCAGCACGGGCAGCAGGTACACGCTGGCTGATTGTCTTCCTGCACTCGGCGATCTATGGCTGTGGCATCAGCCATCCCAGTAAGCCAGAATTGACCAACCTGTTGGTGCCCTATTTCGACAAGTACAATGTCGATCTGGTGATCTCTGGTCATGATCAAAGCTATGAACGCACCTTTGCACTGCGCCACGAGGGGGAAACTCCGGTCGTCACCCAGCCCTCGCTAGACACCTATACCCAGGGCAACGGTGTGGTTTATACCAAGATCAGCCCCTCCGGCAAACAATCGGAGATCAGCAAGGATTTCTCCAAATTCCAGCAGGAACAGCAGCCATTTATGGCACGCCGGGACGATACAGCCCACCATTATGGTGTTGTCACCGTGGCTGCGAATGGCGCATTGGAGGTAGAAGTCTTCAGCCTCCCTCCTCATGGAACGCAATCGACCTTATTCGACCGCTTTACCATTGCTGCCACCCAATAACTCTCATCAATGCAATTGGAAGATGTACCCACGTTGAGTTGTGATATGACCATCCTATGAAGAGAGATCTTCCTCCGCAAAGAACGTAATGGAAAGAGTGAAAGATGAGCCAAGCAACCGTTGGCCGGTGGGAACGCTTTGAAGCCGCCCTCCATAATCCAACTGAGTATGGAAATCCTTATACTGATGTTACCCTGGAGGTCACTTATACCCGCCCCGACGGATCGACCGTTGCGTTTTGGGGCTTTTATGATGGGGATGAGCAAGGGCATGAGACCTGGCGCTTCCGCTTTATGCCTGATCAAACTGGCGAATGGCACTATCGTGCCAGCTTCTCCGATGGTGCGACGGGGAGTGAAGGCGCTTTTACCTGCATAGAATCAGACCTGCCGGGTCCGCTAGGCGCAGAGACAATCAACCCGATGTGGTTCGGCTTCCGTGACGGTCAGCAGGTACTCATCCGAAGCTTTCATGTAGGCGATGGCTTCTTCGCCTCTAACATGCCCGCCGAACGGCGCAAGAGCTTCCTCGACTGGACGCAAGATCAGGGATATAACCTGCTCTCTATCGCTAGCCACTATCTAAACCGAGATGAGCCAGGCCGTGGGCAAGGCTGGGATACACCCCGCCTCTGGCCCTTAGACGCAAGTGAATATCGACGCATGGAAGCCATCTTGGATG
Source organism: Anaerolineae bacterium (assembly GCA_038324715.1). Lineage (GTDB taxonomy): Bacteria > Chloroflexota > Anaerolineae > Caldilineales > Caldilineaceae > QEUY01. Next base: position 6,878 of record JBBQIG010000073.1, read on the forward strand.
ATCTGAATCGCCGTCAGATCTTAGTTTTCCCCTTTGCTGGCTTCTTTGGTCGCGCATCCAACTTTCCCATCGACCCTAACGAGCAAGATCAGTATCTACGCTACACCTTGGCGCGCGTTGCGCCCTACTGGAACATCACGCTCAATGTCTCTGGTCCGGAGCCATTGCTCATCAAGAGGCCCATCCCCAACATGGAGCGAGAGCATGTCTGCCGCCTGGGTGCACGCATCCAAGAGCTCAACGTCTTCGGCCATGCACTCACCGTCCATAACGACACTGGCGATGATGACTTTATCGATGAGCCATGGCTCACCTTTGGCACCTTACAAGGCCCAAAGACGACAGACTTGCCAACACTCAGCGAGGGCGCTGTGCGCAACCACCACCCGTCCAAACCGCTTTATATTCAGGAAACGCTTTGGTCGGGTAACAAATTTCATCCAAACTACAGTGATGAGCAGTTGCGTAAGAATGGCTATGTGCTGCTGATGGCTGGGGGTGCGATCAACTTCATCGACAACGGTGGCCCCATCCCCAATGAAGTGGGTGATTCATCTTCCGGCTTCAGCGGCAGTTTGGATCTAGCCGACTGCCGCCAAGGGCGCCATGACATTCTGAAGAATGTCTGGGATACCTTTGCCCTATTCCCCTTTCAGCAGTTGCGTCCTGCGCAAGAGTTGGTCAGTCGGGGCTACTGTCTGGCAGATCCAGGGAGTGCATACTTAGTCTATGTGGATAGCCCAGGTACACTTGATGTAGCGGTTGAACCTGGGAGCTATGCCGTTGAATGGGTCAATGCCCAGAAAAGTCATGACCGCCACAAGGGCGAGACTACGACCACCGGCAAGGACCTGGCTACCCCAGCCCAAGGCGACGACTGGTTGCTCTATCTGAAACAGAACCCCTAAGCATCTCTCCAAAATGAGAGACGGAGAATTGGAGATTTATTTATGAACAAGCTCGCCATCATTTCAGCCTTTCTCGGTGGCCAGAAGAACCGCTATATGGTCTATCAGGACGAGTGCTCGCTGGCAGAGAAATTTGCACGCGTAGCGCGCATTCAAGGGGCCGATGGGCTGGAGCTTTGCTATCCCGCCGATTTCGAGAACCCAAACGAACTTAAAGGCTTGTTAGAACAGTATAAGTTGGGGGTGTCGGCGATTAACTTTCGCTCGCGGCGCACCGGTAAGTGGTTGCGCGGTTCCTTTGTCTCCGAGCAAAAAAGCGAACGCGCCGAGGTCGTGGATGACTTGCGCCGCACCATGGATTTCGCTGCCGAATTGGGCTGCAATCGCATTACGACTTGCCCGCTTAACGAAGGAGCCGACACACCCTTCGAGATGGACTACGTGCGTGCCTATGACTATGCGGTGGAGACCTTCTCTGCCGCCTGTGCCCACAACCGCGCGGTGCGCATCTGCATTGAGTATAAAAAGAACGACCCTATGGGGCGCTGTCTGCTGGGTACAGCCGGTGAGACTGCCGCCTTTGCCCAAATTACGGGTGCCGAGAATTTGGGTGCAACGTTGGACATCGGTCACGCCCTCTATGCAGAAGAACGCCCAGCTCAGTCCGCAGCACTGCTCGCCAAGGCCAATCGCCTCTTCTATGTCCACCTCAACGATAACGATGGCCGCGCCGACTGGGACTTGCTGCCTGGGGCCTTCCACACCTGGGAATTTGTGGAGTTGTTCTACACGTTGCGCAAGTTGGGTTATGATGACGACTGGTACGGGTATGATGTGGTCTCCAAGGAACTCGATATTGTGGAGAATCTGACTGCCGCCATGACCTTGACGCGTAAGTTGGAAGAGATTACAGATCGCATTGACCCAGCCATAATGGACGACCTCCAGACCCAACGTAACTCGGCAAGAACCTTACCCTATCTCTATTCGCTACTTTAGAGGCTGCTATGTTCAACTTACGCTTTAGCGCCAATGCAGGCTTCTATGGCCTCCGTCGCGACCGCTTTACACAATACCAACCACCGCGCAGTCTTGAGGAGCGCATATCCCTGATTGCGCGCACGCAGGGAATTAAAGGCGTTGAATTGAAATATCCAGCAGACTTTGCTGACCTGCCCTTATTGCAAACGTTGCTGGCAGACCACGATCTCATGCTTGTTGCCGTCAATGTCGATATCAAGGATGCGCAACACTTCTTACACGGCGCGCTCTCGGCCCCTGACCCTGCCGCACGACGCTACGCCGTGACACTGCTGCAAGAAGGAATGGATATAGCTGCCGAGCTAGGCGCGAATCTAGTCACCACCTGTCCGTTGGCCGATGGCTATGACTATCCCTTCCAGCTTGATTACAGCACCACCTGGGGCCGCTTTATCGACTCTGCCCACGAGGTCGCTGCCTATAGAAGTGACGTGCGTTTTTGTCTGGAATACCAGCCCCATGAGCCTCACGCACATATTCTGCTCAACAATGTAGGCAAAGTGCTGCATGTCTGTGCATCTGTGGGGTTGCCTAATATCGGCGCCAACCTTGATATCGGTCATGCCTTTGCCGCCTTGGAGGCACCAGCTGAGGCTGCCGCGCTGCTGGCAAGTCAAAACCGACTCTTCTACACCCACACCAACGACAATACTGGAGACGGCGGCGATTCGGACATGATCTCTGGCTCAGTCCACTTCTGGCACTGGCTAGAACTGCTCTTTACCCTAGATCGGTTGGGTTACGACGGCTGGCTGGGCGGCGACATTGTGCCCAAACAGATGGATCCGGTTGCCGCCTACAGCACCAATTCGCTCATGGTACAACGCATGGCCGCGCTGCTAGAACAGATCGGTACAGAAAAAATTGCTGCCTTACAAGCAAAAGGCGGCAATCCAGCCGAAATGTTCGACCTGCTTAGCTCGTTCATGCCAAAGTTGGTAACTGAGACCACCTTAATATAGCGGCTGGCAGAGACGGCGAACCTCATTGACATCCAAGCAGAGGCGAAGGTATAGCGCAATACCTTCGCCTCTGCTTGTTTCCCTCTCCCCTTGGGTCTTCGTCCTTCCCCAGTACAATAAAGTTATGCAACAGTTTCAGACTGAAATTCTTGTTATCGGCAGCGGATCTACTGACGCAGGTGTGGCTTGGATGCCGCGTTGCGCGTCTTTAACGTAGTGTGAGCGACTTCACCCATGATGGGAGCAGCACAGCAGAAGATATTCAATTATGTTGGTCGTGTTGAGGCCGAAAAGGTGTGCGGTAATAATGCGAAAGATCCCAAAACATCTTGCTCAAACTGGAATGCTTTAGGACACCTTAGTCAGAAAATCGAGAACTTGGGACACAAAGGCGTCATCATCATCCGCCATATAGGCCAAACAAGGCAGGCTTGTTGTCTGCAGTACATCCTCTAGACGGGGCAAGTGATAGTCCAAATACTCCATCAAGGCAGCTTGAGCTTGATAATCTAAGCTGCGCAAGCGCTCTTCATAATGTGGCGTAATCTCGCCGAATCGCTCACGGACGCCTTGCACGACAGTATTCGCCCCTTCTTTCACCCCTTTACGCATAATTTGGAGAGAAGTACTGGGTAGTTCTGTTAAAGGCCGTGCTTCTGAATAGGGACTTGAACCGCCTAAGATCAAGGAGCGGATACGCTGTGGATAATCCTTGGCGAGAGCAAGGCCAATGGTTGCTCCCAAGGAATAGCCCCAGAAGTGAGACTTGTCCACCTGAAGCGTGTCCAGCACGGCGATCACGTCACTCGATTGCAAGTGGTAATGGTAAGCCTCAACTGCATGTAGCTTGTCAGTTTGGCCATGCCCCCGCAGATCGTAGAGGATGAGTGTGTAATGGTTCTTGAGCCTGTCTACATACCCGTAGTTGCGCCAGGCATTCAGGTTGCTTGTAGTACCGTGAGCAAGAACTAGATGTGGTCCCTGCCCTTCGACTTCATAGTAAATTTTTACGTCTTGGTTATGGGTGTAAGGCATTGAAAGACTTCCTGTATTTATTAACGAGGCGGCACTTCTCTACATGCACGCATGCTACTGCTCAACACTAGATGACTGAACGGTGCTAATTACCCTCGCCTTTTGGGGATCATTAGGGCCTTCACGGCTCATCTGACCTGCTATAGGTTAGCAATTCCTGAGTGAATGTCCACTGCTTCATCCAAGCTTCCTGCTCACTATACCTTTCTGTGCAGCTATGGGAACTATGCCATTGCTGCTCCACTCCTGTCCGTGCTTCAGTGCAGCACAAGATTGCAACGGTCGTCAGCTTCAAGCTCGACGCTCAGGTGGCGCAGCCTCAGCAAGCCATAGCTATCAATCTCCGTATCACCACGATCAAGATACCAAAGACCTGCACCGCCAAGCACAAGCCAAGTGCGCTACCGAGGCCTCGCCAAGACTCACCTCCAGCACATTGTCACTGCGGCTGTCCTCAATCTCGAACGTATGTGGCTTGGTTTCAAGGCGTTCCCCGAGCAACCACCCGTATATCGCGTTTCCCTGCTCTAACTCCTGCCTAACCCATTTGCCAACAGCATTCGGAGGTTTTTGGTACTAGACATCAAACCGTCTGCTATTGATGTTAATCTTTTTATGGCTCTGCGTCGGCACTGTATCTAAGCCTCATATCTCTATGCCCTTCGTTGACAGCACCGTACTTTTGTAGCTCATTCCAGGCGAGGCTTGCTAGAATACAGTCAGCTCTCTTTTCCCGATAAGAATCGGGAATTTGGGGTATTGGCTTTGCCTGGCTAAGCTCGCACAACACAGCGGAAGCCCACATGTGAGGTACCCGTATCGACAGTTTGGGGCATCCGTGCTGCAGGGCGATAACGCTGGCAGTAGTTGGGCGCACACAGATGTGAACCGCCCTTGATCACTTTGCGCGGGATATGCAGATTAGGTTGTTGTGGATCATAGCTGTACTCTCTATCACCGCTACGAGCAGTCGATACTGCGCAACAAGCCTTGATCGGTGCGGAGTGTGCACCATACCAGCTAAATGTCCATTCCCAGACATTGCCAATCATGTCATGCAACCCATAGCCATTGGCAGGAAAAGCACCTACGGGAGATGTTCCGGCAAAGCCATCGTGTATGAGGTTGCGCTCGGGAAAGTTGCCCTGCCAGGTGTTAGCCATGTGCTTGCCGCCAGGCGTCAATTCATCACCCCAGGCAAATTCAGCTCCATCGAGTCCGCCACGCGCGGCAAACTCCCACTCGGCCTCGGTGGCAATCTCTTTGCCAATCCAACGTGCGTAGGCTTCCACATCTTCCCAAGCCACATGGACAACCGGATATTGGTCACGCCCTGCCAGTGAACTGTGGGGGCCGGAGGGATGACACCAATCGGCACCGGGAACCCATTGCCACCAGTTGTAATGGTTGTTGTGATCAACGCGCCGGCCCGGTGACTTAAAGACAGTAGAGCCGGCTACCAACGACGCTGCGTCGGCACCGGGGTAATCCGCCGCATTGGGAATGCGCTCGGCGAGCGTGATATAGCCAGTCTCTTCAACAAAACGTTGAAACTGCGCATTGGTGACTGGCATTTTGTCCATCCAGAAGCCATCCACCCGCGCCGTCTGCGCAGGCGCTTCCTCTGGGTAATGATCATCTGACCCCATGCGAAACGTTCCCCCCGGAATCCACACCATCTCAGCAAAAGGAGGTGTTGGTGCATCAGACTGATCCGGCACCGAGTTGGGCTGTTGCATAGATAACGGAATTATGTTTGAATCTTTCATCGGAACCTCCCATCACTGCATGGACTTGGCTAGCATAAAGCAATGAACACGCTTGCGGCGCTAAACTGCCACTGCTACCGTGCGTGGCGAGTA
>JBBQIG010000074.1:0-12663 GCA_038324715.1 Anaerolineae bacterium
TCATAGAAACTCACTACGGGGGCTTAGTTTAAGGCGTATTGCGGAATTTAATGATCCAAATATCGTAATTGGACAAGCGGGTTTATAATCTGCTACTCAAACTATCTGGATCATTATTTCTTTGAAAGCGCCTAAGAGATAAGGTATAAGATATAGGGCATAAGATTTATGAAATATGAGGCGGTAGTACGTTAGGGTGTAGCTTCTGCGCTGGGTCTGCGAAAACGAACAAACGTTCCCAACAAACTCGACTAAAATTCGTTATTTTAACGTAGTTATGGTATACTAGAGGTTGTGCTATTGCTGTTGGACTTCACGCGGACTGTTACACTACAGCATGAATTTACACGAGCAGATGAACGGCAACAGATGCATCACGCTATGGTGATCATAATGCTGAGCATGATGGTGAGTACCACCATAGTCGAGTACCAAACAAGTTGCTATGAATGAGGGATCGCTTGGGCGTTATTGAGAGTTTATCAGCGGGCTATCGGTTCTTGGGCAAACGGCTCTATCTGCTGCTCGTTCCTATCTTATTAGACCTATTGCTCTGGCTTGCACCACGGTTAAGTATTGCGCCTTTGTTTCGACAAATCGCCGACTTTTATAGCCAAGCCGCGACAATGGATGGAATGCCCACGGACATGGTGGCGGTAAGCAATCAATTGTCCTTGCTTTTGGATGAATCAGGTGAAAGGTCCAACCTGTTTAGTCTACTGGTCAATTCATCGTTGCTTCACGTACCTAGCCTATTGGCAAGTATCAATCCCGTAAGTGAGGTCATAGGTGAAGGCATAGCTGACAATGCCGTGCTGCAAGTGGAAAACCCGCTGGTAGCAATCTTGATCTATGTGGGCTTTAGCCTATTGGGAGTGTTGATTGGCGTGGTCTACATGAACATGCTTGCAAGCGCCCTACCGCTGGGAGGCGCGCCCAAGCTCATGCGCTTGAGCGAATTTGTGGGGGCAGTGTTGCGTCATTGGATGATGGTGCTACTCTATGTGGCGCTCCTCATCCTGGCACTGCTGATTGGATCAATACCAATCGCCCTGGCAACAGCCTTGTTGAGTTTGATCAGCCCCTTTTTGGGGTCGCTCATTCTCCTCTTGCTCGGTGGAACCTTGTTGGTCGTCTTCTTCTACCTTTACTTTGTCCCGGCGGCAGTGGTATTGGATAACTTACCTGTCCATCGTGCCATTGCACAAAGTTTTGTGGTAGTGCGTGCCAACTTCTGGGCAACCTTGGGCTTTGTCGTGCTCTACAACGTCATTACCATCGGCTTTGCATCGCTCATGACAAGCCTGGCTCAACTTACACCCGTGGCGTCCTTAGCCGCCATTTTGCTTTACGCTTATATCGGCAGCGGGCTTACTATGGCGCTGCTTGTTTTCTATCGCACACGTATTTTGAAACAGGAGGAACAGTCCCACTTTCTTGGTATTGCTTCTTGATATCGCTGAAGGGGACATTGCTCAACCAATTACCTTCTAGAGGCTCGAAACATTTTGGATCGAAACTTCTGAGAGGGTAAATCGTCCAATAGTATGGGGCATGTAGCTTATCGACAACCGTTTAAAGAGACACATTCAAGAGACACAAATTGTCACGATGTTGGTTAAGAAATGTTGATCAACAAATTATGTGCGACTTTTAAGGGTTCTATGTAAGAGTTAAATGTGCCGCGCTTAGATCGGTACGGAGGAATTCTGTGGCAAACGCAAAAAAAGATTTTGTTTATGGAGCAGACCAGATTCAGGTGCTGGAAGGTCTTGAGGCCGTCCGTCGTCGCCCTGGCATGTACATCGGTGGCACTGATGGCAAGGCGCTTCACCACATGGTCTATGAGGTGGTGGACAATACCATTGACGAAGCCATGCAAGGACGGTGTGACCGTATTGCCGTCACCATCCACAAGGATGAGAGCGTCTCAGTAACGGATAATGGCGCAGGCATTCCAGTGGAAATCCAGAAGCAGACAGGCATGTCCGCGCTCACTGTGGTCATGACCAAGTTGCATGCTGGCGCTAAATTTGGTGGCGGTGGCTATAAAGTCTCTGGCGGTCTGCATGGTGTGGGTGTTAGCGCAGTCAATGCACTTAGCTCGTGGATGGAAAGTAAAGTCAAGCGCAATGGCAAAATCTACCGCCAACGCTTTGAACGGGGTGTTCCTGTTACCGATGTAGAAATTATCGGTGAGTGTGATCCAGACGAGACGGGCACAACCCAAACGTTCATGCGCGATGATACCATCTTCCAAGTGCTGGAATATAGCTATAGCACATTGGTCACTCGCTTCCGTGAAATGGCTTTCTTGACTCGTGGCGTGGATCTGACTTTCATTGACGAACGTCCAGAGCTACCACGTGAAATCAACTTCCACTACGAAGGTGGCGTGAAGTCCTTTGTGCGCTATCTCAACAAGAACCGTGTGGTGATGAACCAACCGATTCATGTTGATATGGAAGTGGAAACAACGCATGTTGAAGCGGCAATTCAATACACCGACAGCTTCTCCGAGTCGGTCTTTGCCTTTGCCAATACAATCAACACGCCAGATGGCGGCACGCACCTCACAGGGCTGCGTACTGCGGTCACACGCTTGATCAATGACTATGCGCGCAAGCATGGTTTTCTTAAAGAGAGTGAAGCCAACTTCACAGGCGAGGACACACGCCTAGGCATGACCGCCATTGTTTCCGTCAAAGTGATCGAGCCACAATTTGAAGGGCAAAACAAGCTCAAATTGCTCAACAATGAAGTGCGCTATCATGTTGAAACCGCGGTCGCCGAAGCGATGGGCAAATGGATGGAAGAAAATCCACGCGATGCTCGTCAGATCATCGAGAAATCGCGCACATCCTTCCGCGCACGTGAAGCAGCCCGCAAAGCACGTGATCTCGTCATCCGCAAGAGCGCACTAGAAAGCCTGACCCTACCAGGTAAATTGGCTGACTGCTCTAGCCGTGATCCCAAGGAATGTGAGATCTACATCGTTGAGGGCGACAGCGCAGGTGGCACCGCCAAGCAAGGACGCGACCGTCGTTTCCAAGCAATCTTGCCCTTGCGCGGTAAGATTCTGAATATTGAAAAGACCAGCCTCGACAAAGCCCTTGCCAACAAGGAGATCCAGGCGCTGATTACTGCGCTGGGAACAAACATTGGCGAAAACTTTGACCTCGTAGGTCTGCGCTACCATCGCATCATTCTGATGACTGATGCTGATGTGGATGGTTCCCATATCCGCACCCTGCTGCTCACTTTCTTCTTCCGCTATAGGGAAGACCTAATCGGTAAGGGTCATCTCTACTTCGCCCAGCCACCTCTCTAACGCGTTGGTGTCACACGCACAGAGAATGGCAAGCGCAAACGTGGCAGTGAATATGTCTATGATGACAAGTCACTTGAGACCTTGCGTAAAGAGCTTGGCGACGAAAGTATTCGCATCGAGCAACGCTACAAGGGCTTGGGAGAGATGAATAACGAGCAACTTTGGGACACGACCATGAACCCAGAGAATCGCACCATCCTCCAGGTCAACATTGAGGACGCGGCTGAGGCCGACCGCACCTTTGACATGCTCATGGGCAATGCGGTTCCACCCCGTCGTCGCTTCATCCAGACCCACGCCCACCAGGCACGGCTGGATATCTAACGTGTACTTGGCTACCAGTTTAATGCCTTTGCGTTGATACTTTGCGTTGATAAACTGGTAGATGAATGTAAATTGATCTGAAGAATGAAATAAGGGATGTGCATACACTCTCTACATCAGTAGAAATTTATGCACATCCCTTTTCATTTGTGCGTTACCTGTGCGTCAGATGTGCGTCGCGCTATCCTTGACTTAATAGGAATGCCACAATCTTATGCAACCAACTCTCAATGTACGAGTAGCAACCCTTCTCACCAAGCCATCGTTTGGAAACTTTATTAGCAAGCTCTTCCGTGACCAGATTCCCGTTGGCAATTTCACGATTGATACAAGTTCAGAACGGATCAGTGATAGCGCAAAGGCGGCTCTCTTCTGGCGCTTATATGAGCGACGAGAACGAATGTGTATTCGCAAATATCTAGACCCTAATCTAGATGTGGTGGAGCTAGGAGGAAGCATTGGCGTTGCCGCATGCCAGATCCGCCGCAAACTTTCGCCCCAGCGCAAGCTGGTGACGGTTGAAGCCAACCCCAAATTAATCGACATACTCAACACCAACTTGAAGATCAACAACTGCCTCGAAAACACCAAAGTTCTCAACCGCGCCATCGCCTATCACCAAGAAACCGTCTTGTTCTATGCCCCACCCCATGATCACGCGGGCGCACATCTAGCACACCCAGAGCAAATTGAGCAACACCCAGACGAGACGATTTCAGTTCCGGCAATAACACTCTCGGAAATCCTGGAAACAGAACAAATTGAAGAGTTTACACTCGTGAGTGATGTTGAGGGTGCGGAAGCAGAAATTCTTCGTTATGAGGGCGATAGCCTGAAGCGATGTCGCCAGATCATCATCGAATTACATGACACAACAGTTGAATCGCAAGCGGTGACTGTTGACCAGATGATCAAACAGTTGGAAGAAGAGTACACCCCCCTCTATCTGCAAGGGCGCATCGGGGTCTTTCAACGCAAGGGTACTTCACCCCGATCCTAACCAGACCTTCGTCATTACCCCATTTACCTTTCCCCAAGCTACTTTCCAATAAGGAGAACCTCACGTGTCCGATCTCATTGACGTTCTATCCAGCAGAGGCTTACGGACAGGTGAAACTCTGCCACGTGCTGAGATCCACCGGCTGGGGAAATGCCATCGCGTCGTGCGACTTTATCTCTTCAATCAACAAAACGAGCTTCTTCTCCAGCGACGCTAACTGACCGTTGACCACGCGCCAGGACTTTTCACGATCTCTGCCCTGGGACACATAAACGCCGGAGAATTCAGTAGTGACACAGTTCAACGCGAAATTGAAGAGGAGCTAGGCATCCATGTGTCTCAGTTGCAGCTTCGCTTCCTCTTTTCCTATTTTCAAGAGGCAGTCGTGCATGAAACCTACATTGACCGGCAATTCAATGATATCTATATCGCCCGTGTCGATATTCAGGCGGAACAGATACAATTTGATCGAGGTGAAGTATCTGAGGTGAGATTTGTTTCACTTGAAACGTTTGAAGAAATGCTCTTGAACGACCCACTTCTCGCTTCTGTCTACGCAGATGAGTGGCGCGATATTACGTACTTTCTAGATGGGTGGTGCTAACTACCAGCACAAAAAAGCTCGCCTCCTGGGCAGTTGCCGACAGAAGGCGAGCGTAATATTGCTCCTATAAATTTAGGTGATGCCAAGCAATCCGCCTCGTCCTACCCCTTCAGTGCAAAGCCCTGTACACCTTCCACAAAATAATTCTGTAGGCGCAAGAACAGGATGACCAGCGGCGCTGTGGCGATTACCGCCAAGGTGAAGGCAAAGGGATAATCTTGAATGGAAGTTCCAGAAGGATAACCCTTGAGTTGCGCCGTAGCCAACAAAGAACGCTGGATACCCAACGACATCGTCCAGATATCACGATTGCCCGAACTGATGATCAAAGGCCATTGATAGTCATTCCAGATAGCCACGAACTGGAAAATGACCAACACAGTTAAGACTGGCTTTAACATGGGCAAATAAATCTCCCATAAGACGCGTAGCGTACTCGCACCATCCACGCGTGCAGCCTCTTCAAAGTCAGCCGGAATTGTATAAAAGGTCTGGCGCAGCATGAAAATGTAAAAGACATTGACCAGCCCAGGCACCATCAGACCCGCAAACTCGTTGACCAAACCGTGACCACCTTGCCCCGTCCAGTCATTGCCGCCCATACCAGGGAAACGCGCCATCATCACATAGGTCGGAATCCAAAAGACAATTCCAGGAATCATCAATGAACTAAGCAAATAAATAAAGGCTGCATCACGCCCCCAGAACTTCAAGCGGGCGAATACATAGCCCGCAAATATAGCGACCGTTCCTGGAACAATAATGTACCAAGCGGTGCGAATGAGTGTATTCAGCACCCAGCGCCAAACCGGAGCGAGCTTCATGAAATTAGCCGTAAAAAGAACGGTATAATTTTCTAGATAAAGACTATCCGGAATTGGTAACCACGGTCTGCGGAAGAAGGTCTCCAAATCGCTAAACGTTGCGATGATTGCATAAAGCATGGGATAAGCCATGACCGCACTGCCAAGGATGAGCAAGGCATAGATGAATATCCGCCCCGGTTCTACCGCTTTGCGCTTTTCCATAATCAACTCTCTTATCTATCGTCAACCAATCCTATTGGAAATTATCGAAGCTCCTAAACGACAGCCAGACCTGCACTTAATCTGTCTGTCCGCGGTTCATCAGGCGCATGTTGGTAATGCTAAAGCCCAACAACACCACCGCCGTCACAATCGAACCCGCAGCAGCCAACCCCAAGCGTGAATTCACAAATGCGTCATTGTAAATCTGCAAAAGCATCACGTTGGTTGTGTTGGCAGGACCGCCATTCGAGATCAACAAGACAGATTCAAAAATCTGGAAGCTGGCGATCATGCTCGTAACCACCACAAAGATAATCATCGGGCGCAGCAGCGGCACAGTGATATAGCGCATTTGGTTCCACCAAGTTGCGCCATCCACCTTGGCAGCTTCGTAAACTTCACGGTGAATACCCTGAAGTGCGGCCAAAAAGAGTACAATTGGCCCACCCAACCCTCTCCAAATCGAATACAGAATGATAAAAGTACGCATCCAAAAGGTGCTGATTGTCCAGATGACAATTGGCTGACCCAGTGCTTTTAAGACGGAATTAAAAATTCCATCAAAGGGCGAGACAAACGCAAAGAAGACTTGTGCGGTGATGGCAGCAGAGGTGAGCGTAGGCAGATAGAACAAAGCGCGAAAGATGCCCCGTCCAGCTACTTTCTCGTTGAGGAGTACGGCAATGAAGAAGGCTAAAGTTGTCTGAAAAACCAGAATTATAATTGAAAAGAGCAGGGTATTAAAGAGAATCAGTGGATAAGGATGAGAAAGATAAATGCGATAGTTGGCAAGTCCCACCCAAGTTGGCGGCTGATAGACACCACTCCAGCTTGTAAAGCTGACCAGCAGGTTTGCCACCACAGGGAAGATAAAAAAGATCGAGTAGTAGAGCAGGATTGGCGAGAGGATGATCCAGCCTTCAATCGCCTGTCGATTCCGGCTACGCCAACGGCGAAAACGGTTGACTTGGGGCACATTGCCTGTACCAAGCACCGTGGGTTTGGCAGTCACGCTCATGTGAAGTTTTTCTCCTTACTGTACGCGTCATCTCTCGCGCATTAATTCTCGCACATCATAGCAGCAGGTGGGCATCGCTGCACACAAATCTAAACTGTGATCTAGCTGTGAATCTAGACTGTGAGGAACTGTGGGAACCAGCCGACCCGATCGACTGGCTCCCACAGAAAATTACGAAGGACGCTAGGCAGTGGCCATAACAGCGTCCACTTGCTCCTGCGCCTGATCCATCAAAGAAGCAACCGCGTCTTCTGTGGTCAGCAACTTGGTAATTAGGTCGTTATAAACAGTCCAGATCTTCTGAGGGTCTTGACGCCATTGGGGCAGCACACCCAAATCGGCATTGAGCAACATGTCGATGAAGATGCCATTCGACTCATCCGTTTCGCCGCGCAGTTTCTCCAATGCGGTGCGGGTAGAAGGCAAGCGTCCCAAGACTGGGTTCACCAAGTCTTGAGCATTGTCCTCTTGCATCGAACGGCAGAAGTAGGCTGCTTCTTCTGGGTGCTGTGTGTCGGATAAGACAGAGACGATGACATTACCCACAACGCCTGTCGCATTCACGCCATCTTCATCTGGAATCGGAATGGGAGAGTACATGGCGTTCTCTAACCCATTATCCTTGGCCCACTTCACATGCCACGAACCAGCAATCTGATAGGCCGACGTGCCTTGGAAGAGTTGTGTATAGACTTGGCCTTCATCCGGGTTAAAACTGAGGCCTGGAGGGGTGAAGCGATGAATTTCACGCAGGAAGGTCAACACCTTTTCACTTGCAGGGTTGTTAAACCATGGGTAGACATCTTCTTCTTTGGCGAGAGCAGCGCCAGCCGTCTTGGAGTAAACGGCAAAACGCAGAATGCCACCGATGAGGAAGCCAACTGGCCCTTGCAGCGTGTAGCCGTAATATTGATCTTCACCAGCCGTAGTGATCTGATCGGCTTGGTTCAACAACTCGCTCCATGTAGCAGGTGCAACTGTGGGATCCAAGCCTGCTTGCTCAATGACATTGGGATTGCGCTCAAAGGCAAAGCAGCCTGTGAATTGCGAGACGCCATAGATCTTGCCGTCATAAAGCGCAGCAGCATAGGTGCCTGGGATCATGTTGTCTTTTACTTCACCAATGAAATCATCCAATGCCAAGAAAGCCCCTTCAATGGCATAGGGCTGAATGTAATTCTCACCGACGATCAGGTCAGGTGCCGTACCACCAAGCATGGCAGTGACCAAATTTTGGCGCAACGCTTCATCCCAGCCCATGTCCAGGTATTCCACTGTGACATCAGGATAGCGCTCATTCAAATTCGCCAACACCGCTTCACGATAAGCAGCTTCTGCCTCTTCAGTAGCTGGGTTAAAGCCAGCATTCAGCCAACCTACAAGTTCAACGCCAGCAGCAGCCGGAGCAGCAGCTGAGTCTGCGGTTGCCGGAGCAGTAGACGGGGCGGATGCAGGCGCACAAGCCGCCAACGCACTGGTTCCCGCGACAACACCAGACCACATGAGAAACTTACGACGTGAAAGTCGATTTTCACTCATTGGGACAATTCCTCCTCTGAAATATAGTAGGGCACCGCATTAACTTAATGCGGGTGACACACAGATGAATGGGTAAGATTGTACTATCGTGCTACCAAGCGTGAAGGTTCCTCTGCGCAACGTTACTCACCCACAGCTAGGTTGTGAGACAGTTTCATATGGGGCAAATGAATAAAGTGGCAGGGACAAATCAAACAACTGTTCAGGGTTGGGCAGACAATCTAGTAACGTTAGGATCGCAACAAGTAAAGCTAGAGATGACAGCCAATACAAAAGTGCCAGGGGGGCACGGCTTCGTTGTGCAAACGGACAGAAACAGATATGTTGATATCCGAAGTAGTTCTCCATGAGTATAGCACCGTGCAATTCTGGATGCAACAAATTTCGCTATCAACATGCGTCTTCTTCTTCAAGTCTTCTGCCACTTGCCATGCGTTTTTATCCTTTGTGATCTCATTAGTTCTTCACAATCACTTGACTACAGCGCAGCATTTCGACATGAGTTCTGCATGCTTCAAGATTGGGGTCAGAATATTCAGTTTTCAGACCGAGTAGGCTATGCTATAGAGACGATACATACCCCTTCCAGGGCAGATTATACTAGCGGAAGGGCTAACTTAGAACCTAGTCAAAGCAAAATTTGTCCAACGCTCATGCTGCCACTCTTTTCCGACTACGTTTCCCTAGATGAAGCACGCATGGCTTGCCAGCGCTGCCTGCGTTGCCCGCTGAGTGCATCCCGTAACCAAGTGGTCTTTGGTGCGGGCAATCCGGCTGCTACCATCCTGATCATTGGTCAAGGCCCTTCGCTCACCGATGACACCACAGGACTGCCCTACACAGGCCCTGCAGGGGAGTTCCTCGACACCGCTTTGCAACAAGCAGGGCTCAGCCGTGAGGAAGTCTGGCTTACCAACCTGCACAAATGCGTGGCAACCAAGGTGGACAAAGCGACAGGTCGCACAGAGATGCGCCCTCCCAAAGCAGAAGAAGTTGCTGCCTGTGACATCTGGCTCGAACAAGAATTGTTCTGGATAAAACCAGTAGTGATTATTGCCATCGGTGGCCCTGCAGCACAGGTGCTTTTGGGGAAGGACTTCCAACTCACAGAGCAACGCGGTCAATGGTTGGCAGGCCCCCACGGCATCCCCACACTGGCAACCTACCAACCCACCTATCTCAAACGTCTCAGCCAGTGGGATCGTCCTGCCGCAGTTCAAGGTTGGCGTGACCTGGTTGCCGATCTACGCTTGGCGCGTGAGCGCGCCATGACACAACCCTAGCAACCTTGGCGTTCCGAGAAATAGAATTCTTCGTATCTAAAACCGTCTGGCTATCCGAAATTCATTTAGAAGCAACCTGCACTCATGAACTTTGCTAATTACACTGCGGCTCGCCAATATTTAGAACCCTTTGCCCACCTCCCGGGCATTGTCATCACCCCCAGTTTTGCCTTGGAGCGAACCAAAGCGCTGATGAACGCTCTCGGTAATCCCCAAGATGCACTGCCTGTCATTCATTTGGCAGGCACATCGGGCAAAGGCTCGACCGCTGCCATTCTCGCCAAATTGCTGCAAGCGCATCGATTGCGTGTCGGCTTGGGACTTTCTCCCCATGTGCGAACGCTGCTAGAGCGCATCCAAATTGATGGCATGCAGGTCGATGAAGCCACCTTCTGTCGCGTGCTGAGTGAAATGGTCCCCACCATCACGGACATGCAAACAAGCGAATGGGGTGCGCCCACCTTCTTCGAAATCATGATTGCCCTCTCCTACAAGCTCTTTGCGCAAACGCCTGTGGACGTGGTTGTAATGGAAACTGGCTTAGGCGGGCGCTATGATGCCACCAACACAGTGACGCGCGCCGACAAGATTGCCCTCTTCACCCACATCGGCTATGACCACGAAGACTTATTGGGCAGCACGCTGGGTAAAATTGCTACGCAAAAGGTAGGGATTCTTCAGCCCCACAACCACGCCATCACCATTCGCCAAGCGCATGATGCCCATGAAGTTATCGCCACTGCGTGCGCGCTGCAACAGTCGCAATTGACTATATTTGACCCTGAACAGGCGATTCATATCCACGAGCTAGAACCCACTGAGGTAATCTTTGATCTGACGCTTGATGAACTGCCGCCGCTTCAGGCGTTGCGTTTGGCGCTGACTGGCGCGCACCAAGCAGAAAATGCAGGCTTGGCCCTCCTGACCACCAAAATCTTCCTCGACCGCAGGGGAATTGCCTTGAATGAAGTTGCGCTACGCAATGCGTTGATTCACGTTAGCCTGCCGGGGCGCATCGAGCAACGCACTTGGCAAGGAGAGCAATTAATCTTGGATGGGGCACACAACCCCCAAAAGATGCAAGCACTCTTGAACACGGTAGAGGCGCTCTATCCTAACCAACGCTTTGTCTTTGTGGTTGCGCTCAAAGAGGGCAAAGATCATGCCGCGATTTTGAATCAAATTTTGCCATTGGCTGCGCATCTTCTCCTCACCCATTTCGACAATCGTGACCAGGGCATGTCAATCACCGCCGCCGATCCCAACCACTTAGCCAGCCTCATCACCACGCAGAAAGAGCAAACGGGAACTCAAGTGCTGGTCGTCCCCTTCGTGGCAGATGCACTCGCCGCCGCCCATGCCATCGCTGCCACTGGAAGAAGTGCTGCGCCGATTGTGGTGACAGGCTCACTCTATCTAATGGCTGAAGTTTATGCCACGCTTGACGCCACGGCGGTGGGACAAGCATCAGCCACATAAGATCAGCCCATAAGGTTGCCAAGAAAGCGCTTGCATGTCAGATCATCCAGTGCCAAATCCAACACCACAGCCCCATCATTCAGCACCGCCTCCCCACAACCGCTGGCGCAGGCGATTCACCAGGTGGATGCATCTCTCATGGCGTGAACGCTTTATATTGGGCGAGTCATTCTTGCTGCTTGGCATTGGGCGAGCAACTGTGCTCTTTATTCCTTTCAAGCGCATTGCGCCGCACCTGGGCGTAGCCCAACAAGAAACACCTTACGAGCCATCATCTAGCCCGCCAACAATAACCACACAGCAGACAGCCACACAACATATAAACGAGATCAGCAATGCTATCTTGCTTGCCCGCCGCATGACACCGTGGAACAGCAATTGCTTTGCCCAGGCACTGGCAGGGCATTTGATGTTGCGCCGCCGCCGTTATGCCAACACCCTCTATCTGGGGGTACGCAAAGAGATAGTTAAAGCGCCAGATAAAGAGACAGGTAAAGAAACGGGTAAAGAGAGTAGCACACTGGCGGCGCACGCATGGTTGCGCAATGGCAACCTCATCGTCACGGGCAAACCTCAACATGAAAACTTCACCGTCATTGCGCGCTATGGCTGGCAACCACGCGCACCCCAGGAACCGTAATGCTCGATCAACAGGGCAAAAAGGCCTATTAAAACGCGTTTGCACGCCCATCTCACTCTATGCTATACTGCCACTTAGTGGTACCCCTAAAGTTTTTTCCATAGTAGTTCGTAAAAAAATCTAAATGTTTCTATCTCTTCGTGTTCTGTTGTCCAAAGGAGCAAAAACTAAATGGCAAGCGTAACGTTTGACCACGTGTACAAGCGGTTTGGTGACGTGGTTGCCGTCAACGACCTGAACATTCATGTCGAAGACAAGGAATTTCTCGTCTTTGTCGGCCCTTCTGGTTGTGGAAAGACAACCAGCCTGCGTCTGTTGGCAGGCTTGGAAGAAATCAGCGATGGCAACATTCTGATTGGCGACCGTGTTGTTAACGACGTACCGCCGAAAGATCGTGACATCGCCATGGTGTTCCAG
>JBBQIG010000075.1:0-12597 GCA_038324715.1 Anaerolineae bacterium
CATCCCCACGATTATTCGCTTGGTCGTGCTACCCCAAGCCTTACGCGTCATCATCCCGCCTCTCACCAACCAATATCTCAACTTGACCAAGAACTCGAGCCTTGCCGTTGCCATTGGCTATCCAGATCTCTTTAATGTCTCATTGACGATCTTAAATCAAACTGGGGCAGAAATTCAGATGTTTGCGATGATCATGGCAGGCTATCTCTCCTTTAGCCTGGTCACATCGCTTGCGATGAACTGGTATAACAGTCGTATCGCCTTTTCAGAACGGTAGCCAAATGTTATGACGACACAAGCCGATCAATCCCGTTGGGTAGCTCCAGCCAAACCGCCCATTGCCAACAGTGGGCCTTTGGGCTGGCTGCGCAAAAACCTTTTCAGCAATGTTGGCAACAGCATCCTCACCATTGTCACGTTGGTGCTGCTTTATCTTGGGCTATCAAGTCTGATCCGCTGGATCTTAAATGGCTTTTGGGTTCCCATTTGGGAGAACCGCAAGCTCTTTGCAGTGGGTTCCTACCCCACCACTGAACTTGAACAGCCAATCATTGTGCTGCTCACGCTCTGCTTGCTCTTCGGCCTTAGTGCGGGGCGCTGGGGAAGCCTCTTGCGTGACATTGCCATTGGTTTGACAGCGCTCCTAGTCATCCTTGCCCTTCTTCCCATCGGGATCAATACACAGATAGCATTGGCTGGTGGCGTAGGCCTCTTGATTCTGGGCTATATCATTGGGCTTAGAAGCTTTGTCCCCACTCGCTTGCTCACGATCTTGTGGATTCTCAGCCTTCCCTTTACATTTATTATGCTGTCGGGTGGAATTGCATTGCCCTTTTTAGGGTCTTGGCACTTTGCCACACCTGTCTCCACCCATCTCTGGGGCGGTTTAATGCTCACGCTACTTCTGGCAGTCGTGGGCATCGCCTTCAGCTTTCCGTTGGGCGTCTTGCTTGCTCTGGGAAGGCGCAGCCGTCTGCCCATCATCAAAGGCTTCTGCGTCGGCTATATTGAATTGATTCGCGGCTCACCCCTGATCGCACTGCTCTTTATGGGGTTGGTGCTGCTGCCACTCTTTTTGCCCCCAGCTTGGCCCACTCCTGCTCCGTTGATCCGCGTGATAGTGGTGATTACGCTCTTTAGCGCCGCCTACCTAGCAGAAACCGTGCGCGGTGGCTTGCAAGCGCTTGGCAGCGGTCAATATGAAGCAGCCGATGCGCTGGGCTTTAGCGTCATCGACAAACTGCGGCTCATCATCTTGCCCCAAGCCTTAACCAAAGTGATCCCGGCGCTGGTGGGCCAATTTATCTCGCTTTTTAAGGATACAGCGTTGGTGGCGTTGGTGGGCTTGCTCGACCTGTTGGGTGTTGCCAGATCAGTTGTCCAACAGCCCTCATGGCTAGGCGTACCAGGGGGCATCACCAAAGAGGTCTATCTCTTTGTCGCGTTGATCTATTTTCTCTTTAGTTTTGGCATGAGCTTTGTCAGCCGTCGCGTAGAAGAACAACTCAACGAAGGTAAGCATTAACGATATTACCACTCGCTTATGAGTAGCTCGCTTGTGCACCCATTGCACAAGTTGTATTAGAACTATTTGCACGAATACTTCACAGCATAGATGTGCTGCTGCATGAATAAATGTAGGAAAGGAAAGTTTAACTGTGTCCGGTCAGCCAGAGCCAAGTGACATTATTGTCATGCGCAATGTCAACAAGTGGTATGGAAACTTCCAGGCATTACGCGATATCAACCTCACCGTCAATCGCCAAGAAGTGGTCGTCATTATCGGCCCTTCGGGTTCTGGCAAATCAACCTTGATCCGCACCATCAACCGCTTGGAAGAGCATCAAAGTGGCGAGATCATAGTGGATGGCATCCCCCTCACCCACAACGTCCGCAACATTGACAAGGTGCGTATGGAGACTGGGATGGTCTTCCAGCAATTCAATCTCTTTCCCCACCTCACGGTGCTGAAAAATATCACGCTTGCCCAGATTCATGTGCGCAAGCGGCGCAAGCAAGAAGCGGGCGCGATGGCAATGGAATTGTTGGAGCGCGTCGGTATTCCAGAGCAAGCCGACAAGTATCCAGCCCAACTTTCGGGCGGTCAACAGCAGCGTGTGGCAATTGCCCGCGCCTTAGCCATGGAACCCAAGATCATGCTCTTTGACGAGCCAACCTCAGCTCTCGACCCAGAGATGATCCGCGAGGTGTTGGATGTCATGCGCGAGCTAGCACATACGGGCATGACAATGCTCGTTGTGACCCATGAGATGGGCTTTGCCCGTGAAGTTGCAAACCGCATCGTCTTTATGGACAGTGGCGAGATCGTTGAAATCAACAGTCCCGCCAACTTCTTTACCAACCCCACACAAGACCGCACCAAAGAATTTTTGCAGAAAATTCTCTAGGGTAAAGAAAAAAAATCAAAAGAAAAACAGTCGTGAGCTTTGAAAGTTCACGACTGTTTTTTAGTACGTTACAAGCGTAGCTAAATAGATCATTCAGCCAAGTTCGCAAGTTAACCCGTAGGGTAGGCTCCCGGTGGTCTGCCGCGCTGAAAAGCGGGCGGGCACGGCGGGAACCCTTTGGGTGCCGCCCCTACAGCGTATTCGGAACTTCCTCTGTTTCGTCCACTTCTTCAGCGTCGTCAGCACCCTCACCATTGCCATCGCCCCCTTCGGTTGCATTGGGCGTTGGCGTGGCAAAATTCGCTTTTGGATCACCCACCCACTCATCGAATAGACTCTCCAACAGAGGCAATTGCAAGCGCCCCAACTCGGCACGCCATGTCTCAGTATCCACAATTTGATAGCGATGAGCTGCCAAATATTCACGAATAAAACGTTGGAAGCGACGATCGCCTAATTCTGCGCGCAACCTGCTATAGAAGAGCGCGCCCTTGCCATAGATCACCGTCTCATACTGCTGTGAGTCCTCGAAGCTGCCCACAGGATGATTGAGAGTAGAATCTTCATTCGACGCTTCCAACAGATCCAACGGGGTCTGCCACCGCTGCCGCTCCAAGAGCGAGGCATCAAGCGGGCCATGTAATCTTTCATAGTAGAGTTTCACCGAATACTCAGCCAACGCTTCATCCAGCCAGGGCATGTTGACTGGATCGTTGTGGACAATCTGATACCACCACTGGTGGGCAACTTCATGTGCCACCAGAAGTTCCATACTGTTTTGAAAGCGTGTATAAAGCTCCACGCCGATCAAATTAACTTGGGGATATTCCATGCCTCGATAAGTCAGCGGAGCCACCGCCACACTCATCTCTCGCCCTGGATAAGCGCCAAAATAGTCAGAGTAGATTCGTAATGCGCTGACTGCATAGTTTAGTGCGTTACGTCCTGCCGCTTCTTGTCCTGGCAGCCAATAGCTTGTAATGCGTGTGCCATAGGCTTCTGCGCTGGCAGAGTTAAAGATTGGACTCATGTGCAGGACGAATTCACGTGCGGGGCCTGTGACCCACACATGGCGAGTCTGCCCCATATCATTGGTAGTAGACTCCACCAATGTACCCGTCGCAATGGGAATCTGTTCGCTGGGCAGCGTGGCAGTGACAACAAAAAGCGAACTGACGTTAAACGCGGCATCCCCGCGCGCCGTACCCGTATCCTGCCACCAAACACCAGACCCCAATGCAGGGTCAGGCTGATAGACCGCTAATGAAGGGTAAAAAAGAGGCAGGGTTGTCATCTGCTGGCTGCTCCCAAAGAGCGCATAAACAGTGCTATTGTCAGACCACCGTGGAACAGTAAGCCGGTATATAAATCGCACAGTAACTTGACCATCCGCAGGCAATGGACGCACCAGATCAACACGCACAGCGCTATTCTGGGCCTGATAGATGAAGGTCGCGGGTTGGTCATTCACCGCCACACCCTGAATCGACATCTCGCCGCCATATTGTGGCAGCGCAGGATAGAGCCGAAAGATCAGATAGCGCCATGTGTCGGGGCTATAATTGGTCACCTCCACGTCGGCTATCCCGGTAAGCAGTTCACCCGTGGGCGTCATTGTCACCGTCAAGTGATAGCGCGGGGCCTTTTCCATCAGATCGAAATCTGACTGAAATTCTGCTTTCAACGCAGGTCGATAGGCTGCATAGGGGTCTTCGTCAGCGCTCTGGTTGCGACCACACGCGCTCAACGCAAACATTGCCACAAACAGACTGAGTGTTACACCAACAAAGAGAGTAAGAGTTCGTAATGACTTCACATTTCACCGAAATATGCTACACTAATGCACGCCAATTGGTTAAGATATGTGGTACGATTTGCAGTAGGATGAGGGAATAGCTTAGAAAACCGCTTTAGCCATTCATCTAACAACAGCCATAGAAGACTATATAACAATAAAATAACAAGAAAGTGGTCTGTCTCGATTGATTTGAATGACCCATTCTGCAAGTAAGCAACGGAGCCACTCTTGCCCAGATCAATTGCCCAGATCAAGTGGAGCCAAGATCAGCTAAAAAGAGTGAGAGGCAAGAGGCAGAAGGTAAGTTTTCCACTTCCATCAACGCAGATCTCATGTTATCCTCAAACAAAGTTTAACCTTGGCTGCTGCATCTGGCTCAAAACAGAAGGCAGCGCCATTATAGCATACGGAGAGTGAGAGCGGAGGATGACGGTTTCGACAACCTACCTCATGTTGATTCGCCACGGTGAGAACGACTGGGTAGGTACCAATCGGCTGGCAGGACGCACACAAGGCGTTCATCTCAATGACAAGGGGCGCAGCCAGAGCGCATGGCTGGCAGAACAACTAGCAAACCAACCCATCAGCGCCGTTTATTCCAGCCCCCTGGAGCGCTGTCTCCAAACTGCGCAACCCGTTGCAGAAGCACTTGGCAAAGAGGTGATTGAAGAGCCAGGTGTCGTAGAGGTCGATTATGGCGAGTGGCAGGGCGGTGATCTGCGCGAGTTGTCAAAATTGCCCGAATGGCAATCCGTACAGCACTATCCCAGCAGTTTCCGCTTTCCAGGTGGCGAAACCTTGCACCAAGTGCAAAGCCGCGCTGTGTGGGCCATTGAGCGCCTTGTGCAGGCGCATCCCAATCAACTGATTGCCATCTTTAGCCACGGCGATGTCATCCGTACAACACTGGCTCATTACATGGGCACGCCACTTGATCTGTTTCAACGCATTATTATCAACACCGCTTCGATCAGCACATTAGCCTTTTATAATGGACGCCCAATGGTGCTTTTCACCAATCATGGTTCAGAGTTGCCCAAATTTGAATGGAAGCAGGAAGAAACGCCTGCCGAAACTACCCAAAGTACAGAGCAGCAGCCCTAAAGCCATGTGGCAATAATAAAGAGTGTGAGAGAAGAAAAACATATGGCTAAATTTACTTACGATCTAAATCCTGTTACGCATATCATTGCCGACGCCATGGGTGAACCAGGCCAACGCACCTTCTTTTTGCAAGCACGTGCGGGAAACCAACTCGTTTCCCTGGTGTTGGAAAAGCAGGAAGTTACTAATCTCGCCATCAGCATCTTACAGATGTTGGAGGAGCTAGTCGAGAAGAATCCCGACCTGCCACCCGTCGCGGTCAAGAAGAAACCCCTCTTTGCGGAATCTCCCGTAGAGCCGTTCTTCCGTGTGGGTCAATTGATGGTGGGATATGATGAGGAAGATGACCGCATCTGGGTAATCGCCAAGGCGCTTGTCGTCAACGAGAGTGGTGCGATTGTAGACCCCGACAGTGATGATGTACCCGCTGTACGTTTTGTTGCCACCCGCGAGCAAATGCGCGCGCTGTGTGACCATGCAATGGAGGTAATCTCCAAAGGTCGCCCCACCTGCCCTCTTTGTGGACGCCCCATCGATCGCGAAGGGCATTTCTGCCCGCGTTCCGATGGTGAAGCGATGCCCATTATCTTCTAGGCGAGACTTACTGTGGCCCGCAAGAGATTTAAGAGATTCATATATTCTGAGCCCTCGACACCCAATGTATCGGTGTCAGGTCTAACGCCAGATTTATCACCATCAGATTTATCACCCTCAGACTTATCACCCTCAGCCGCAGCCTTGCCGCAAGATGCACCGCTTCAGGTCAAGGTCACGGAAGCCCAAGTGCTGGCGCTGTTGACTCATGGTAAACTCTCCGAGCAAGGGCTGTTGCCCTATAGCTCCAACCATAGCTTTTTGGTCACTGTCACACACAAGGAGATGACCCTCCCCGCGGTCTACAAGCCTCGACGCGGCGAAAACCCGCTATGGGATTTTGAGAGAGGCACACTCTGTCAGCGTGAAACCGCGGCCTACATAGTCAGTTCGGTGTTGGGCTGGGATCTGGTGCCACCAACGGTGTTGCGCGATGGCAAGCATGGGGTGGGGAGTGTGCAACTTTTCATTGCCAATAATGATCACAAGCATTACTTCACCGTGCAAGAAGATGCGCGCTTTGTGAATAGCTTGCGTCAACTTGCCCTTTTCGATTATGTCATCAACAATGCCGACCGTAAGAGTGGTCATTGTCTGATTAGCGAAGACAATAGGCTATGGGCAATTGACCACGGCATCTGCTTTCACACCGAATACAAACTGCGCACGGTCATTTGGGAATTTAGTGATTCTCCAATCGACGACACCTTGTTGGAGCAGTTGAAAGCATTCAATGTGCTGTTGAACGATGAAAGCAGCCAGTTGGCCCAAGCCCTCTGTCTACTCCTTTCGCCTGCCGAGCGCGCAGCCCTAATCTCCCGCACCCAAAGTCTGCTTCGCAAACGAACCTTTCCTGCGCCAGAATACCATCGCCGCAACTATCCCTGGCCTCCGATTTAGCGCACCGCATCGGTAACCCACTTTCTACTTCGCGATATAGAAACTTCGCTATGTAAAAGTAGTCACATAGAAGTAGTCAAGTAAATAGTAGCCTATACACAATAGGTTATCCCAAGCAGTGTCTTGAGCAGTGTCTTGAGCAGTGTCTTGTTGGCTCATTACAGGTTGCGCTTGTTCTAAAGCATCTGTGCACCAAATGCCCGTAATGCCCATGCCGTCCATTTTGGAAACTTTTTTGCCATAAGGAGGATGTGTGAAAGCAGTCGTAATGGCAGGCGGCGAAGGCTCACGGCTTCGTCCGCTCACCATAGGTCGCCCAAAACCACTTGTTCCCGTTGTGAACAAAGCGGTGATGGGTCATGTTCTCGACCTTTTGAAGAGCCACGGATTTACTGAAATCATCGTGACCGTGCGCTATATGGCAGCTGCCATCCAAGACTTCTTTGAAGATGGTCGCAGCCTGGGTTTGCAACTGACCTATGCCGTAGAAGAGACGCCCTTGGGTACGGCGGGTAGCGTCAAAAATGCCGCGCCCTATCTTGATGATACGTTTCTGGTCATCAGCGGCGATGCCATCACCGACATTGACCTGACTGCAGTGGTCAAAGCCCACCAAGAAAAAAAGGCCCAGGCCAGCATTGTGCTCTCGCGCGTCCCCAATCCGCTGGAATTTGGTGTTATCATCACCGACGAGCAAGGCCGCGTAAAGCAATTTCAAGAAAAGCCTAGTTGGGGTGAAATCATCTCCGACACCGTGAACACAGGCATCTACGTCTTGGAGCCGGAAGTGTTGGATTTAATTCCACCCAACACCAACTATGACTTTGGTACAGACCTCTTTCCGCTCATGTTGACTCAGGGTAAGGCGCTTTATGGTCATGTATCTCCCAATTACTGGTGTGACGTGGGCGGCATCGACGAATATCGTCGCGCCAATGCCGACATGCTCTATGGCCGCGTCAAAGTAGCCGAGCCTTTTGGCACACATATCGGCGGTGGCATTTGGGTAGGGAATGATGTAGAAATTGCTCCCAGCGCCCAACTTTATGGCCCCATTTACCTAGGCACGGGCGTCAAGATTAAAGGCGATGTAACCATTTATGGGCCTTGTGTGATCCGCGATTACACCATCATTGATGCCTATACGCGCATTGAGCGCAGCATTCTCTGGCGCAACAACTATGTGGGCGAGAATTGCGAATTGCGTGGCACCATCATTACGCGGCAATGCAGCATCAAGTCCAAAGCCATCGTCTTTGAGGAATCGGTCATCAGCGACCAGTGCATTTTGGGGGAAGGTTGCATCATCCACGCCGGGGTTAAGCTATGGCCGCGCAAAGAAATTGAACCAGGGGCAACTGTCAAAGATAGTATTATCTGGGGCAATCAGGGCCGCCGCGTACTCTTTGGCCGTTTTGGTGTCACGGGTGTAGTCAATGTTGATCTCACACCAGAGTTTGCCGCCAAGCTCGGAACTGCCTTGGGGGCAACCCTACCCAAAGACAGCTATGTGGCGCTAAACCGCGATATGCACCGCTCCTCGCGCATGCTCAAGCGTGCGCTCATCAGCGGTATTCCAGGGGCAGGAATCAATGTGTGGGACTTGGGTACTGTGCCGACGCCGGTCGTTCGCCATTTTGTCCGCTCGCATCCCAACATTTCGGCGGGCGTTCACGTGCGTCTAAGTCCCTTTGATCAACGCGTGGTTGACATCCGGTTTATCGACACAAATGGGATGAATCAGACTAAAAACGCCGAGCGAGCCGTGGAACGCACCTTCTTCCGCGAAGATTTCCGCCGCGCCTACTTGGATGAAATTGGCTTGATCCAATACGCCAACGGTCCAATGGAACTGTATGTAGAGGATTTTCTCTCCAAGATCGATGCAGAGGCAATCCGTACAGCACGTTTTACGATTGTGGTGGATTATTCGCATGGGCTGGCTGCCGACGCCTTTGCCCAAATTCTCAACAAGCTAGGTGTGGAGGTTGTTCCCCTCAACGCACGCATGGACGAGACCAAACTCGCCATGCTTCAATATGAATTCCGCGCCAACCTAGAGCGCACAGCCAAAATTGTCAGTGTGTTGGATGCAGATCTGGGGATGCAATTGGATGTGGCAGGCGAAAAGCTCTTTCTTGTGGATGAAAAGGGCAACATTCTCGACGATGTTACTGCCGCCGCGCTCATGGTGGAATTAGCGATGCAAAATCATGCGGGTGCCACGGTCATTGCCCCCATCACCCTGCCCAATATGCTAGAGACCATTGCAGGCTGGCGCAGCAGCAAGGTGGAACGCATTAGCAACAACCTGCAAAGCCTGATGGAAGCCGCCAATACCTCAGATATCTTAATGGGAGTGGATGGCAATGGCAGTTTCATTTTTCCCAGTTTCCAACCTGCGGTTGACGGCATGATGGCGGCAGCAAAGCTTTTGGAGTATCTTGCCCAATATCGTAACGACATTAGCCACACCCACACCCACATCAGTGACATTGTTGGCTATTTACCCCCCTTCCATCTGGCAGACGCCCGCTCCTATTGCGCCATTGGCAGCAAGGGAGCCATTATGCGGCGACTCAACGAGCAGCATGAAGCTCGCAGTGGGAATCAGACAGATGGTATCAAGATCACCTTGCCCAATCATGAATGGGTGCATATCACGCCCGACCCCGATTTCCCCTATTTCACCATCATTGCCGAAGCGGGAGATGCTCAGCGCGCCAGTGATTTAGTGGAAGAATATCGAATCTATATCGAACAGATCTTACCCGTGCTCGAAGCCACAAACGAAGCACCTTAAGTCACCTTGCGCCTATGGCTACCCTTCCCACAAGTTCCACCACACTTCTTCTGACGACGCTAGCAGATACCCAGTTGCTGGGCAAGCGGCTGGGTGCACAGGCTGTTGCGGGGCAAGTGATTGCGTTAAATGGCGACTTGGGTACAGGCAAAACCACCTTGACACAAGGCATCGCCGCAGGGCTAGGCATCCGCGCACGCGTCACCAGCCCCACCTTTACCCTGATCAACGAGTATGATGCGGGAACGCGTGGGTTGCGGCTGATTCACATGGACACCTATCGCTTGGGTGAAAGCCTCGAACAAGCGCAAGCAGAAGCCGCCAATCTAGGTCTAGATGAAATCTTTGCCACTGCCTCCCTTGCCGATGAAACCAGTGGTGGGGCTGTCGTGGTCATTGAGTGGGCGGAACGTTTGACCACTCTGCTGCCGCCAGAAACCCTCCACATTACCCTCACCGCTGATCCAGACAATCCCGATGCGCGCACCGTGGCGCTGTCAGCACATCATGCAGTTAGTGCGGCACTCTTGGCGTGGCTGGAATCCACTCACTAGCAACAAAGTTACGCACCAGAAACACTGAGACAAGCCTACTCTAGTAGCTCTCTTCCTGCATGGCGGTAGCGATAGCCTAGCTGCTTCATGACCATTCGCAAACGACTCTTGCTGAGGCGCACACCTGTCTCCTGCGCCATGTGTGCGACCAGCCAACGGGCGGTCCACCGTGGAAAGGAATAACCAAGCGCATGTGGGCCTAGCGCAAGCACTTCGCCCAGCCGTCGCCAGTAGCTCGCGCCCGCTTTTGGTGGGGCACCACTGCGCGGTTGGTTAGCCAGCCCATCCAGCCCGCGCTTCCGCCAGCGCCGATGCCACTTGTAGATTGATCCCACCGACACTGCCAGCGTGCTGGCGATTTCCTCTGGCTTCTTCCCTTGGTGGAGCAGATGAATGGCTGCGGCACGCTGTCTTACGTTGACTCTCTGCTCACGCGCAATGGCGCGCTGTATTTGTATTAACTCCTCCGCGCTAAGTTGATAGTTAATTTGCTTTGGCATATTGTTTAGAGTGCGATGATGAAGATCCCTACTCCACATGTGGTGACCGAACGACTGCTCACCGCCTTCGGCTTGCTTATTACCCTCTGCTTGTTTTACCCCCTCACTATTACCATCTATTTGTAAGAACTTATTGTTAGCTACTTTCCTATGTCCAGGATTTGTACCTTTATCCAGTGCTGTTGGCGCTTAATACAGTAAGATTGAGTTCGTGTCCTCTGCGGACCATCCGTACCAGTACGCCAGCGTGTTTCAAGAGAGTTCAAAAAAAGGAATAGAATATGAAGTCAACACGAATGTTGCTGATTCTGCTTGCAGTAACGGTACTCGCCTTCTCGAGCATCGTTACCTATGGCGTGGTTTCGGCACAAAACCAGGAACCCCGCGACGTTGAAATTGTACTGAGCCCAGATGAGATTATGATGCCTCTACTATTGGAGGCGGGTCTAATCCTATTTGAAGTCGTCAATCTGAGTGAAACAGAATACAATTTTGCAATTGAAGGCCCAGGGGTACAAGAGGCATTTGATGACCCTCTCCAGCCCGGTGAATCCAACACCTTGGAGGTGAATCTTCAATCCGGCAGCTACGTCGTTTACGCGACGGTAGAAGGTAACCCAGATTTGGGCCAGGAACTCATTATAATGGCCGCCGAAGGCGAAGTGGCGGGTCAGCAGCAGGCAACTGAGGAAATGACGCCGACGGCTGAAATGACGTCAGCAGTTGAAATGACGCCAACTGTCGAAATGACACCGATGGCTGAGATAACGGCGACGCAACAGACGACTGCGGTCGTCATGACGGCGATAATAGCTGGCGTCGTCCTTATTGAAGGCGAGGAGCCGATTGGAAGTCCCGTCGATCAGCCGCTGCGAGCGACGGCGTTGGGCATTTTGAACCAGCGCGTCAACAAGGAAGCGGCCATCAGCAGCGAAAATGTTGACCAGTTACATCTAACCTGGCGCATTCCCATCACCCATCCGGTCTCGCATACACCGCTAGTCGATGGGGAGCGTCTCTACTTCGCCGACTGGGGTGGGACAGTCTATGCCGCCGATGCCAACAGCGGCGAAATTATCTGGGAAAATAATATCGAAACGCCGCAAATGATGTTGCCCTGGCACGGCTTTGCTGGCACCGGAGCGATTGATCCTGACAACGGCTTGTTGATCGAGGCCAGCGTCGAAGGCAATGCCTTTGCCCTAGATATGGAGACAGGCGAACTCGTTTGGCAGACCCAGATCGCCGAGCAGGAACTCGGTGGCAACTTGAGCGACCTGCTCTACTATGATGGTTTGGTCTACATTGGTCTCTCTTCGCCTTCAGAGGCGCTGGACGGGCGCATGGAGGAGTTTATTCCGCAATATCAGGGCAATGTAGTTGCGCTCGATTCCGCCACAGGCGAGGTGGTATGGCGAACCTATACGGTGGAGGAACCAATGAACGGCGCGACCATCTGGAGTGCCTTTGCCCTCGATGAAGAGAGCAACGTCCTCTACTTCACCACAAGTAACAACTACACAGGCGAGTCGAGCAACACCTCCGATGCCATGTTCGCGGTCGATGCCAGCACCGGTGAGGTGATTTGGTGGAACCAAGTTACGCAGCATGATGTTTGGACGTTGGCTGTTCCGGTTGGCCCAGACTACGCCTTTGGCGCGGGTGCCCAACTCTTTGAGGCCGAGATTGATAGTGAAACACGCCAGCTTGTCGGTGCTGGTCAAAAGAGTGGCATCTTCTATGCCTTTGACCGAGAGACCGGCGAGATAGTCTGGTCAACCTTCGTAGGTTTCCCCCGGACGGGCGGCGGTATCCGTGGCGAAGCAGGCATCGGCGATGGGCGCATCTATGTCTGGAGCAATGTCAGCTACATCGATGGCGAGCCACCCACCGAATTCCCAATCACAGTCAAGGCATTGGATGCGGCAACGGGAGC
>JBBQIG010000076.1:0-12588 GCA_038324715.1 Anaerolineae bacterium
TCCTATCCTTCATCAATTATGGGAAGGGGGAAAAATTGTCTATCGTCGCGATCTAGACAAAGAAGACCCCTACAACGAAGCCGTAAGTCTCCGCCAATACATGGACGCACAGATCCGCAGTGTTGTGGATGTACCTTTCTCCTATGGCACGTTAGCTGTCAATAGCTTGGAACCCAATGCGTTCGACGAAGTTGATCTCAGCATCTTGCGTGACATGGCAAGTGCGCTAGATGAAGGGATGCGACGCAAGGACGATCTCAAACGTTTAGAAGATGCAGTGCAACGAGCCAATACCATGGCAGTTCACGCCGAAGCCGCCAACGTCGCCAAGACACAATTTCTTGCGAACATGAGCCATGAAATTCGCACGCCCATGAATGGCGTTATAGGCATGGCAGCCCTTTTGGCAGAGATGGGTCTCACTTCCGAACAGCAGCACTATGCCGAAATTATTCGTCAGAGTGGCGAACATTTACTGACGGTGATCGGCGATATCTTAGACTTTTCCAAAATTGAAGCTGACCGCCTCGTCTTGGAGAAAGTCGAATTCGATCTAGAGAGTGTTGTGGAATCCGCCGTTGACACCCTGGCAACCAGCGCCCAGTTGAAAGGGCTAGAGTTGGTCTCTTTGCTTGCGCCAGATACATGCCAACTGTTCCTCGGCGACCCCAGCCGGCTACGTCAGGTACTCCTCAATCTATTGGGGAATGCCATCAAATTTACAGACCAAGGTGAAGTTGTCATTGAAGTACGCCTTCTCACTGAAAATGATGGGCAAGCGACCCTCCATATAGCCGTGCGCGATTCTGGTATCGGCATTGATACCGCCAAGTATAAAGATCTCTTTCAGCCTTTCAATCAGTTGGATCGTTCCACAAGCCGCCGCTTTGGGGGGACAGGGCTAGGACTTGTCATTTCGAAAGAATTGATTGGGTTGATGGGTGGCGAAATTGGCGTGCATAATAATGATGGCACAGGAACCGAATTTTGGTTCACAGCCACCTTTGATAAAGCCCCCATCCAACTCTCACAAGCCGAAGATATTCAGCCTATACCGGCAGATACTCGCGTCTTGATCGTAAACAACCACCAAGCGGGCACAAAGTCGCTGATCAACTATCTGGATAGTTGGGGCTGTCGCTATGCCGTTGCCACCCGTGGCGAAGAAGCTTTGACGCTACTCCACAGAGCGCATGGGCAGCAAGAACCCTTTGCCGCAGTTGTCATCGACCAGCGCATAGAAGATATTTCAGGCAACAACCTTGCTCACAAGATTCGACAAGACCCTCGGCTTTGCAATACCGGCATTCTCTTGATCTCTCCGCTAATCGATAGACCATCCCCAAACTTAGATCAAGAATGGAGTGTGTACAGAGTTCCCAAACCAGTAAAGCGCATCCCTTTCCGCAATAGTCTGGTTGCGGCTCTGCATCCTAATTTGCGAACAATTAGTTTACCAACAATCAGCCGGCCAATATTCCATGACGAACCAAGCATCGCATCCAGCCAACCCACTCCCACCAATGGTCATCATGTGCAGGAGAGCAGCCAAGAGACGAACAGCCCTCGGAGCGACCTCACCCGCATCGATTCAAGGATTCAAGGGCAACATATCTTATTGGTAGAAGATAATGCCGTCAATCAACTGGTGGGCAAGACCATGTTAAAAAAGTTTGGCTGCGTCGTGGATGTGGCGGCAAACGGTGAAGAGGCAATTCAAACGCTTCAAAACAAACTCTATGATCTGGTCTTGATGGATATCCAAATGCCCGGCATGGACGGTAATCGTGCCACAGAGATAATTCGTGATCCGCAATCCCCTGTGCGCGACCACAAGGTGCCTGTCATCGCCATGACTGCCAATGTATTGCCAGGAGACCGCGAGGCCTGCATAAACGCAGGCATGGATGATTTTATATCAAAACCAATTCGCATGGCGGAATTAGCAGCCGTCCTAGAGCAATGGCTTCCTGTTCAAGCAGGGTAAGCGGTAGCTGCCACAGTTAAACAACAGAGTTTTTGGGTTGAATGGCTCTACTGTTCAAAATCTTGAACTTCTCATACCTCCTTCTGTCCCTCCTTCCGTCCCTCTTTCTTGCAAATCCTCTTGAAGCGCTTTGAAGTTGCCTCCCACTAGACGTCAGATTTCAGACCACTCCCCATTGGGAACATTGAACGTATATCTTGCGTCTAACGCAAGAGGAACAATCCACAACGCATTGATCGCGCACAACGCCCCGTTGCTTTGTTGGGATTACGATCCTATCGCCCTATTGAACTTACATTTACTTGTTGTGGAGTTGATATGATTCGTCGCAAAAAGCCTTACAGCCCTCCGGCTTCCTGGTTAACCACCTTCTTATTCGTGCTCTTGATGCTTCTACCAAGCAGCACAGTTGCCCTAGCAGCACCTACCTTGGCAGAGCACCCCTTCTCTGCACAGAGTCAGTTACAGGCAACCACTGATCCTGCCGACCACGTACCTGCACCGAATGGGAGCGCAGCGAGTCGCAGCCTCTACCTCCCAAAACTCAGAAACACCACAAACCTCGAAACATTGGAAACGAGCGTGGTCAAGTTGGAGGAGGTCGTCGCCCAAAGTCAAACTCAAACCAAGCCGCCCGCCACTCCCTTTGGCACAGGCGCAACATTGCTTCCTGCGCCACCACCAGGCGCGGAGCTTTATCCAGCCCAACCCGATGCTGACCTGCCGGTTGAGCCAAGTGCAGTGACAAAACCAGAAAATCTTCATGACACAGTCACCCTCGTGGACGAAGATTTTGAGGGAACCTTTCCCAAAGACAGTTGGCGAACGCTCGACAGTGATGGCACGCACAACGGAGAGTATTACTGGGATGATGATGACGCAATGGCCTATAGTGGCAAAAGGAGTGCATGGGCTGCCAATGGCGGCAAAAATGGCCTTGACCCTGTGCAGTACAACTATCCCAACAACATGCAATCATGGATGATCTACGGGCCGTTTGATCTATCTGATGCCACCTCTGCACGCTTTGATTTTCACTACTGGAACATTTCCGAAATCAATTACGACTATCTCGGTTGGTATGCTTCACCCAATGGCAAGGATTTCTATGGTCAACGGGTAAGTGGCAATTCAACTGGCTGGAAGCCCGTTTCGATTAATTTAGCCTCGGTCCCTGCCTTCGGCAACCTGCTGGGTGATTCCTCTGTCTGGATCGCCTTCCGCTTTACCAGCGATGGCTCCGACACCTACCGCGGTGCATTTGTTGATCAAGTACACGTTCAAAAAGAAGTGGGTGGAGAGTGCAGTGGAGAGTTTAAGGCCGAATACTTCAACAACCGCAATTTAAGTGGCACGCCCGTCTTCACGCGCTGCGAGAAAGCCCCCATCAATCACAACTGGGGTACTTCTGGGCCTGGCAATGGCATCAGCAATGACAATTTCTCAGTGCGCTGGACTGGGACAGTCGATTTCACCAGTGACCTCTATAACTTTGTTGCCATTGCCGACGACGGCATTCGCGTTTGGATAGACAACAATCAGATTATCGACAACTGGCAAAATCAAGCTGTCACCCCCAACATGTCCACGCGCCAGATAAGCGCGGGTAAGCATGTTGTGCGCGTAGAATATTATGAGGACATCGGGGGAGCCTTGGCCCAATTCCGCTGGCTGCGTAGTGAAACGCAAGTGAGCGACCGTCAGGCATTTGACACCTGCTTCCTGCCCAATACCAATGAGATGCAAGAGTGGTGGAACAAGAGTCCCTATTCCGAAATCGGCATTTACATTGGGGGCAATAACCGCGGCTGCAGAGCCCACAACCGAGAGCACCTAACCGCCAGTTGGGTCAGTACTGTTCAAGATCAGGGCTGGAATCTCATTCCCACTTGGGTAGGCCCACAAGCACCATGTACCAATCAAAATTTTTATACCATGAGCAGCGACCCCGAAGTTGCCTATGAAGAGGGTCGCCATGAAGCAGGGGATGCAGCCAGCGCCGCCAAAGATCTTGGACTGACGACGCAGGATTTGGGCGGCACCATCATCTACTATGATATGGAACCCTATCCCGATAATGCGGACTGTCGTCAAGCCGTGAAATCCTTTATGGCTGGCTGGACAAGCCGTTTGCATGAATTGGGCAATCAGGCGGGAGCTTATGGAGCAGCGTGTGCCTCCTATATCAGCGACTGGGTACAAGACGCACCCTATGTGCTAGATCATGTTTGGCCTGCTTCCTGGGTTCACTCCCGCTACAATGCATCGGCATCGGTTTGGGATGTCTCCTGCATTGACAACAGCTTGTGGTCAGGACATCAACGAATCCGGCAGTATGCAGGTGACCATAACGAAACCTGGGGCACGCTCACCATCAACATTGACAGCAACGTTCTGGATGGGCAAGTGGCGGGCGAGAACCCACGCAACCTAGAGGCTGCGTCGGCACAGGAGTCATGGCAGCCTCTGCACGTAACCGACCTGCAATTGCTGGCAGAGAATAACGGTTGGATCATTGCCGATGGGCAATTGCTGTGGAGCACAGATGGTGGCATAAGTTGGATGAATCGCACCCCTGCTGAGCCTGAACTCGATGTACGCGCTGCCACCTTCCTTGACCTCACGACCGGCTGGATTGTGGGCGCGGGCAACCCTGATGCACAGGGGCGTTCAACGCTCTATCTGGGCAAGAGTGTGGACGCGGGTCTCACTTGGCACGTGCAGCCAATCAGTGCATTCAATCCCATTGAGCCAAGCTCGACTCAGGGAGGCGTCAAACTCAGCTTCTTTGACGCAGGCAATGGCTATCTACAGATCAAGCTAGCTTCGAGCAGCACCTTCGACATCCATACGTTGCTCAAAACAACCGATGGCGGCGGAACCTGGCAAGAAGTTAGCGCACCTGGCAACAGCGCAGTGCATTTCACCGATGCGTTTACCGGGTGGACGGTCTCAACTGCAACCGACACCCAGCCGCAAATCACCACAGATGGTGGCGCAAGCTGGAATCCAACAGAGCTTGCGCCCACAGCCACCACAGCAAGCGCAGACGCCGATCAGGTAGCGGCAGCCACAGCTGTGGGCGCAACCGCGACCAGCTTCTTAAACAACGGCACGGGTTGGGTCTTTGTAGAACAAGGCTTGTGCAGCGGGGTCAAATCTGCTAGCACAAAATCTAGCATAGAATCAATCCAACAACCCTTCGACTGCATCCAATATAGCGCGCTGCTCAGTACGCCCGACGGGGGCAGCACCTGGCTCGACATCACTCCTTCACTGGACTGAGTACAAGCACGCGAACAAATTCGACCTTCTAGGTTGCACAACAAAACCCGTTTGGGAGGCTGATGTAGCTTCCCAAACGGGTTTCCTGTTGTCCATTCACACGCCGTATTAATGCGTTGAGTTAGGCAGATGTTTTTTCGTGTTGAGTGCCATGCAAAGTGGTATCCTCTGGT
Source organism: Anaerolineae bacterium (assembly GCA_038324715.1). Taxonomy (GTDB): domain Bacteria; phylum Chloroflexota; class Anaerolineae; order Caldilineales; family Caldilineaceae; genus QEUY01. Next base: position 5,446 of record JBBQIG010000076.1, read on the forward strand.
GTATACCGCTCGCCAGCCTCAATTGCCACAGACAGAATGTTCTCACGCGGGGGCAGGGGACAGGTAGCGTATGGGCTGAACGAGCAGGGTGGATTGTATGCTTTGTTGAAATCCACCACAACATTGTCATCGCGCTCCATCTCTACCGTGAGAAAACGGGCAACGGCATACGTTTGCAGCCCCGCGGTGGCATCACGAAACACAACTGATAGCTGGTTCGGCACGCCATAGTCCCTTGCCAACAAACTGAGCGATTGCCCTTGCAGGTCAAACTCAACATTGCCAACACTCTCATATGCCATATCTGTGTCAACAATAGTTTTGATGGCAATGGCGCGTGGGGCATCATGGCGCGTCAATCTCCCTTGCACCCGATACTCTGGCTTCACAGGAAACCATTCGCAACCAGCAAAGGCATCAATGGCGGGATTAGCACTATCTTTCACGCGAATGGCGTACTCGTCACCAAATTTGTGGACAAAGAAAGAGACAGTGCCAACGCGCACGAGGCTAGGATGCTTGCGGTCGCCATTGTCCACCAAATCAGCTTCTTGTACAGGCTTGCCATCCACCAGCACAGGGGTTGCCGTTGCAACACTCAGGTGCGCCTTGCCCTTGTTAAATGTTAGTGTGCCGAGATGGTCGGGTGTCTCGGCGGGCAAGAGAATCTGGCTCTCTGGATGGCTGCCAACCCTATAGTCGCCCTCTTTCAACATAAACAAGCCTGTCAGTGACAACCACCCGTCGGGTGCGCGTAAAGCTGCTTCGCGCTGCTGACGCCAGGCGTCAACCTCGGCGCGGTAGGCTGTAATGTCTTGGTTATTCAAAGCCGTCTTTCCTTCTGCAATCAGCCATCAGATGAACAGCAAGAGCATCACCCTGTGCATCCGGTGATGGCTCTTGCTGTCGCCAAACATTCTGCAAGCAGCCACAATTGTGGGTTTAAGCAGCCACAGGTACAGGTTCGCCCAAAGTCTGCATCAGGCGATTCGCCCAGGCAAACATCGCCACGGCATGCGTTACATCAAGAATCTCCAAATCACTCAACCCGACCTCGCGCAGTGGGGCCAAATCGGCAGGAGTGGTCTCTGTCGGGTGCTCGGTCAACTTCACGGCATAATCGATAATAGCTCGTTCGCGGGGGGGCAATTCAGTCTCCACGCCATTATCAAAGATGCCTTGAATTAGCTCAGGATTCTTGGTGAGTTGCACATAAAGGCGGCTATGCACCGAGGCGCAGTAGGGACAGCCATTGATGCGTGATACAGCGACCGTGGAAAGTTCACGCTCGGCACGCGGCAGACCACCGCGACCATACATGACTGCATTGAAGAGCTTCGAGCGTTGACGCAACACTTCTGTGTTGTGTACCAACAACAGGTAATAAGGAGAAGTCTTGGCGCGCGAGTTGCTTTCTTCCAACACAGCAATCTGTTCCGGCGTTGCCTTCTCCACGTCAACCGTCTCGAGCCAAGAACTCCACTCTAATTCATCCAGGGTAAAGCCAATCTTAGATGGTGTCATGATTCCTCCGCTAATAACTTGAGTCCAGCGATTGCACGTACCTGAAAGCTCAAAAAGGCAATCAGTTGGGAAATTGTCACAATATCAGCCGCGCTTAAACCTTGCGCCTGTAGCTCTTCAAGATGAGCAGGTGTCGCTGCAGCCGGCTCTTTGGTCAATCGATCCGTGTGCTTGAGAATTGCCTTCTGGCGCGGCGAAAGCCCTTCGCCAAGCGTATCACTCTCCACGGCGCTAACGCTCTCCGCAGTAGTACCCGCCTCTGCCAAATAGGCTCGATAATGCTCAACCAGCGGCGCGCTCTTCTCTAAGCTCGCCACGCGCAGCGAAATCAGCCCACGCTCAACGCGGCTGACGCTCGTTGAATCCTCGTCGACAAGCAAGGCGTTGTAGCTACCTTGAATGTAGTCGGCAATTTCCGAACGTTGTTTGCGTAATTCGCCAACTCGCGAACCAGCTTCAATCCCAGCCAACGAATTAAGAAGATCTGGAGAAGCAGTATCAACAGCGCTCCCCTTTCCCTCGCTCATAATTTAATCCCTTTCACAGCTAGACAGTTCTACAGCTAGACAGAACCAAAGAATCTAAAGAACAACCATCAAGATGACACCCACAAGATAAGACCCGCCAGATAACAGCCGATGATAGCACCCGTAGTAGCACTATTGTAAAGTCCGTTGCGTAATTACCAGAATCGCATATGTACCCTTGCATGCAATGACTGGCTTGCTCGTGCAATTTCATACACTACGCATTAGGTTTAACAGGCACGGGATTTAACAGGGGAAAGACAAAGTAGGTATAGACCAAACAACCCACGCAAATATTAAAAACTGCCTCAAGTAACGCAAAAGCCATCAGGACCAACCCCAAGGCGATGCTGGTGGGTGGATGCACAAAGAAGAAAACCAGCATAGCCAACGTGAAGAGAACGCCAACGCGGGCAGCAAAAATCTTCTTTGCCTTATCCGTTAGCAGAACTGGCAACCGCAACAGATTATTGAGCTGAATCGCCAACCAACTCAATGGGCTAACCTTCAGGCTTGTAAAGGCGCGAATCGTAAAGTCGATTCCCAGAAGCAGAATGAACAAGAGATTGCCACTATAGACGTACAACGCAACCAGAGCCACCACCAACGACGCCGTGACACGCACCACGTTTTCATTTACACGCAAAGTCGAAATCGGACAAATTAAGTTTCTCACATCATCTTCCTTACATTTGCAGCGACATAAATTGATTATGGTACTAAACAAAAAAGGCATCACCTTATGAATCCGGTGACACCTTTGCTACGAACCAAGCGCAATGTTCTCAGCGTTTGACGTTTGCTCACACCGCATTCCTCCGGGGTTCGGCGGAAGCAGTGTGGACCTCAATTATCTCATCGTTCTCTGTGTAAGCCTAGGCGACACAGTTAAAATCAGCTGTAGAGATAAAGGTCACTGCCTCCGCTCTCTACAACAACATGAAAATTTGAGTAACGCCCGAGAGTCAATTTGCATACAAGTTATGACCAAGAAAAAAAACAAACCACGCATGGATAGTTCATCAGGTACCTTCAACAGCAATGCTAGCACAACTCTGTCAAAAAACAGTAACAGACGATGCCACGCGTTAATAGAATCCTGGTCTTGAAGCATTTTGAAGGGCATAGGAAGCGTGGTTCAATGCCCTCACCCACAGTTGACCGCCCGTTGCACCGACTTACGAAACTTGCACTATGGTGAAGTAGGCAAAATGCATGTAAAATAGGTCAAGTTGATTCTCTCTTGTCTGCCCATTTTGTGCGGTTCTATGCACAGTGCCACGCGTTGGATCACTGCCACCTTGCCCGTTGGTCGATTTGTTTCTGTGGAATCAGCCTAGACTTAACCTCTACAGGCAGACAAAGAATTTATATTATCGAAAACGCGAATTGGAGAATGTTCTGATGCCACCCACTGAAAAGGTCTTTGAGGCCGAGAAGCCCACAATGACCTCCCACGCTGTCATTGATTGCGATATTCACAACGAATTGCCCTCCCTCAAGACGCTATTCCCCTATTTGCCCGACCACTGGCGCGACTATATCTCGGAATCTGCCTTTGTCGGTCCTGATGCCAATGACTATCCCAAGGGCGCACCCACCACAGCCCGACCAGGCAGCCAGCCCCCCAGCGGCCCTCCTGGCTCGGATCTGGGTTTGCTGCGTGAGCAAGTGCTGGATGTGTGGAATGTGGATTTTGGCATCCTCACCAATGCCTATTGGGTACAGAGTATCCATCTGGAAGATTTAGCTGCGGATATGGCAACCGCGATCAACCACTGGCAGGTTGAATCCTGGCTAGATCCAGAGTCGCGGCTGCGTGCCTCGCTGGTTGTGCCAAGCCAGAATCCGCAGCTTGCAGCAGAGGAGATTGAACGCTTTGGGGGGCATCCAGGCTTTGTGCAAGTCATCATGCCCATTCGCTCCTTGATTCCCTATGGCAAACGCTTCTATGACCCGATCTTCGCCGCAGCAGTTAAACATGGGCTGGCAATCGGTCTCCACTATGGCGGCGCACCCGGTCATGCCCCCACTCCGGCAGGCTGGCCCTCCACTTATTTGGAAGAGTATGCGGGCATGGCACAGGTCTTTCAATCACAAGTTATGAGCCTGATCTTTGAAGGCGCATTCGACCGCTTTCCCGATCTGCGTGTTGCCTTGATCGAAGGCGGCTTTACCTGGATGCCATCGCTGATGTGGCGCATGGACAAAGAATGGAAGGGGCTGCGTCATAACACACCGTGGGTCAAACAGTTGCCCTCAGAGTATGTGCGCAACCACATTCGCATGACTGTGCAGCCCATCAACGCCCCACCCCAACAAGAGTATGTTGTGCAGATTATCGAGCAGTTAGAGTCGGACGAGATGCTGCTCTTTTCAACCGACTATCCCCACTGGCACTTTGACGCCAACGAGGAAGCTTGGCCTATTCAGTTGCCAGACGCGTTGACCGCCAAGATCATGGCTGAAAATGCTCGTGCCTTCTACCGCCTGCCTGTGGGTGTAACGCGTGCAGGTGCTGTGCAATCGTGACGCGACAAGAGGAAGCTGAGAGCATAGAAAAAGGAGCAACAAATGTCTGTACATCCTGATGTAGCCACCTTGGAAAACAAGCTGGCAAGCGACAACACCAAGAGCGCCACCGCAGTGATCGACTGCGACATCCACAATGCGCCCCCCTCTGATAAGGCATTGCACAAGTACATGTCGAAGCAATGGCAAGAGCATCAACAGATGGTCGGCAATCGAGGACATACGGGCGGGATCTATACAAGAGCTGTGCCCCATGCGGCCCGTCACGACTCTTGGCCTCCCACGGGTGAAGTTCCAGGCTCCAACCTGGAATTTCTGCAAAAGCAACTGCTGGATGAATGGCAACTTGAGTATGGCATCCTCAACCCACTCTATCCAGTTGGCGGTCAACTGAATCTGGAATATGGCGCAGCACTGGCGCAAGCGATGAACGATTGGCAACAAGCAGAATGGCTGGAGCCAGAGCCACGACTACGCGCATCCATTGTCGTGCCCTATGAGGATGGCGAATTAGCCGCAGCAGAGATTCACCGCGCCGCCCGACAACACCCAGGCTTTGTCCAAGTGATTGTGGTTGTACGCACCAAGGAGCCGCTGGGTCGGCGCAAATATTGGAAGATGTACGAGGCTGCTGCCGAGCACAACCTGCCGATCGGCATTCACTTTGGCGGTGCAGGCGGCGGCCCCATTACTGGGGGAGGTTGGCCCTCGCACTACATTGAAGATCATGGCGGCATGCCACAAGCCTTTCAAGCGCAGGTCACGAGCCTAGTCTGCGAAGGTGTCTTTGAGCACTTCCCCACCTTGCGCGTGGTGCTGATCGAAGGCGGCTTTGCATGGCTTCCCCCGTTGGCATGGCGGCTGGATCAAAGTTGGCGCAAGTTAAAGGCAGAGGTTCCTGCCCTGAAGCGCGCTCCGTCCGAATACATCCATGACCATATCTGGTTGACTACTCAACCGATGGAAGAGCCACCCCAGCGCCAATACTTCAATCAACTTCTGCAACAGCTAGACGCCGATGATCGATTGATGTTTGCGACCGACTATCCCCATTGGGATTTCGATGCGCCGGATCGGGCCTTCCCTGTGCAGTTGGATCGCGAGCTAAAGCACAAGATCATGGCAGGTAACGCGCGCAAGTTATACAACTTGCCGCCAAGAATTTAGCCTGATCCAGACGCGACAAAAACTGGGGGAGCAATTCCCCCGCATCACCTATGAACATTAGAGTTATGGACATCAGAGTAAAGGCAACCGATGGCGAAACATATCATTGGCACGGTGGATGAAATTCCACCTGGAGAGCGCAAAATCATCGACGTGGCAGGTCGCTCGATTGGCGTGTTCAATGTGGGCGGAGAATTCTATGCGCTCCGCAACACCTGTCCACATCAAGGCGGGCCCCTCTGCCAGGGGCGTGTGAGTGGCTTTCTCACGGCAAGCGTCCCCGGTGACTATAGCTATACGCGCCGCGGCGAAATTGTGCGTTGCCCCTGGCACGGCTGGGAATTTGATATCAAAACCGGTCAATCCTGGTTTGATCCCGTACAAACGCGCGTCCGCACCTATCCAGTGACGGTGAAAACTGTCGAATTAGGTGAAGAAGGCGAGGAAGCGATCACTAATATTGCTGAGTCAGAGCAAGCTGACGGGCTTGAAAAAGGCCCTTACGTCGCCGAGACCTATGACGTTACCGTAGAGAAGAGGGCAGAGAAGCAATTTATTGTTGTGGAGATCCCTTGACACACACTACTGTCACTTAAACACCCTCTGCCGTCATGGGCAGAGGGTGTTTCTAATGCGATTCATTAGCTCTCCACACCTGCTATTAATCAAATTCAGGTGCAATGAGTTCTGAAATTAGGTGACTATCTAGGAGTCGAACAGTCGATCAGAGACGTTTTTGGCTCACAATTTCTGGAGATATCATGGTTCGCAGCGCAATCGCTTTGCTCTTCCTCTGCCTATTGACATTCCTGCCCCCTTCGCAGGTCTACGCCGCGCCTGTTTTGCAAGAGGGTACGGAAGCCCCAGCCACAACCTATCAGGGAGTTGTCAATTCAACTGCCAACATCCGCAGCGGCCCCGGCACCAACTTTTCAGTCGAGGATCAGGCACAGGCAGGACAAGTTGTCACCGTGGTTGGTTGCAACAATGACTGTAGCTGGTTTCTCTTGGATACAGGCAACTGGATCGCGGCCTTTCTCGTCGATCTTGTAGATGAGTCGAGCAACGCTGGCACGAGTCGCCCAGGCAGTGCGCTTTTAGACAGAGATGAACTCGTAATCACCGATGCATCTCCAGCCACGCTTGCCATTGTTGAGCAAATTCTCTCCTACACGGGGCTACCCCTCTCGTTTCGGGTGCAAAGTGCCAATATCTACAATGCTGCAGCCTTAATTGTAGAAGGAGAGCGCGTCATTCTTTATGATCCAGATCTCATCGAAGACATTGAACGTGTCACCGGCAATCGCTGGATCGCCACCAGCATTCTCGCCCATGAAATCGGTCACCATCTGGCGGGACACACGCTAGCCTCCGAGTACACGCAACGCTTTGA
>JBBQIG010000077.1:0-12519 GCA_038324715.1 Anaerolineae bacterium
GCATTCTATCTCTAGATATGTCAATTTGATGTACACCAATCTATAGAATCATTGACAGAAATAGGGGATCTTTTAGCTGAGTACGCAAATCAACTCGAAGGAAATCACGATTTATTGAGGAATTTAGGAGCATGATTGAAGTAACGAGTTGAAACAAAGAAAGGAAAACGACGGTGCGCGATAGATTCCAGAGCCACGTCATAGATAGGCAGAGTGCCGTTTCGATCGACCAGCTCGAGGCACACTCTCACAACCTCGAGACAGATGACGACCTATCACCCCTCCTCGAACAAATTGGTGATGCTCGTTTTGTCCTCTTGGGCGAAGCCTCGCATGGCACTTCCGAATTCTACAGTTGGCGCGCGCATCAGCCAGCGCTTGATCCGTGAAAAAGGATTCTCCTTCATCGCGGTAGAGGGCGACTGGCCGGATTGCTATGACGTCAACCGCTATATTAAGCATTACAAGGACAGTGAGGACAATGCCTACTCGGTGCTACATGCCTTTGAGCGTTGGCCTACCTGGATGTGGGCCAACTGGGAGGTGGTGGCCCTAACTGAATGGCTGCACCAGCACAACAGCAGCCTGCCGTCCACACAACAAGTGGGATTCTACGGGCTGGATGTCTACAGCCTGCATGAATCAATGGAAGTGCTACTTGACTATGTGGCGCAGAATAGGCCAGATGCCCTCGAAACGGCGCGACAAGCAGCGCGCTGCTTTGAACCTTATGGCGAGGATCCCCAATCCTAGGCCTGGGGTACTGCCATGGTACCTAGTTCGTGCGAAGACGATGTGCTTTCCTTGCTCATGAAACTGCGCGAGAAGAGCTACCCCTATTCCTCCGATTCAGATGGTAGTTTCAACGCCGAACAGAATGCATGGTAACAGTGGGGGCCGAGCGTTACTACCGCACAATGATACGCGGTGACGCAGATTCGTGGAATATACGCGACACACACATGGCCGATACCCTAGATCGCCTGATGGACTATCATGGCCCAGAAGCCAAAGCAATTGTGTGGGAACACAACACGCATATCGGCGATGCGCGCGCAACGGATATGGCACGCAACCAAATGGTCAAAGTCGGCCAACTTGTACGCGATCGGCACGCCGATCAAGGGGTGTACATCGTTGGCTTTGGCTCACACCGCGGCAGCGTTATTGCCGCAGATCAGTGGGGAGCACCCATGAAGCGGATGCCGGTGCCGCGCGCACAGGTGAACAGCTGGGAAGATCTGCTCCATCAGACTGGGAGTAACAACAAGCTTTTGTTCATGGATGAAATTCGGCAAGTGGCAGGAACTGAAACGCCACGCGGCCATCGTGCCATTGGGGTGGTCTATCATCCCAACCGCGAAGCTGGCAACTATGTACCGTCCGTGTTACCGGATCGCTATGATGCATTTCTCCATTTTGAAGAGACAGAAGCATTGCATCCCCTCCACATTGAGCCAGTGACAAACAAACCACCCGACACATACCCTTGGGGCGTATAGAGTCAGATGGGTCTAGATGGGTCAGATGAGGTAGTAGGGGACAATAAATTTTTTGAGTGACAGAAAGAGGCAGAAAAATGATGAAACCACTTTTTCAAGATCGCCGCGACGCGGGTCGCAAGTTAGCGGCAAAACTAACTGGTTATGCTGGACGCCAGGATGTTGTGGTACTGGCATTGCCGCGCGGGGGTGTACCTGTCGCATTTGAGGTGGCAATTGCACTCAGCGCGCCCCTCGATATATTTTTGGTACGGAAATTGGGTGTGCCAGGCCATGAAGAACTGGCAATGGGCGCAATTGCCTCAGGTGGGGTGCGAGTGCTCAACGAGCAGGTCGTGCAGTCTCTAGCCATATCACCGGCCTTAATTGACGAGGTTGCCCAGCGCGAACAACAGGAGCTAGAGCGCCGTGAGCAACTCTATCGTGCAGGTCGGCCACCGCTTGATCTGCGCGACAAGAGTTTGATTTTAGTCGATGATGGCTTGGCAACCGGAGCGACAATGGCTGCCGCCATTAAAGGAGCGCGCTCCCACAGTGCCGCACAGATTATCGTTGCAGTACCGACCGCAGCGCCGGAGACATGCGAGGCATTCGAACATCTTGTTGATGCCACCGTCTGCGCTGAAACGCCACAACCCTTCTGGGGCGTGGGCATGTGGTATGCCGATTTTTCGCAGACCAGCGACGAGGAGGTACGCACGCTCCTTGATCTCGCCGCTGCAACGCAGGGAGAGCAAGTGGAATGAGTCTAACAACGGCCCATACGAATCAGATACAGATTCCCATCATGGAGATCTCGTTAGAAGGCATTTTGCAGATTCCCGAAGTTGCGCAGGGCCTGGTGGTCTTCGCCCACGGCAGTGGGAGCAGTGGGAGCAGCCGCCACAGCACGCGCAACCAATCTGTGGCGCGCTTTCTACAGCGACAGGGACTAGCAACGTTACTATTTGATCTGCTAACAAGCGAGGAGGAACAGATTGACCTGCGGACACGCCACCTGCGCTTCGATATTGATATGCTTGCGAGTCGTGTGGTAGGGGCAACCGATTGGCTCATGCAGCAGCCGCAGACCCAAAATCTTCAAGTCGGTTACTTTGGTGCCAGCACTGGTGCGGCGGCGGCCCTCATTGCCGCGGCGGCACGGCCAAATGAGGTGCAAGCCGTCGTCTCTCGCGGTGGACGCCCAGACTTGGCAGCGAATAGTCTACCGTCTGTCCGCGCGCCGACCCTGCTCATCGTCGGCGGCGAAGATATTCCAGTCATCGAGATGAATCAAAGCGCGTTTGACCGCCTAAATACCGTAAAGCAGATGGCGATCATTCCCGGTGCAACCCATCTCTTTGAAGAACCGGGCACAATGGAAGAGGTATCTCGTCTAGCAAGCAATTGGTTCCAGCGTTACTTGGGGAAGAACAATGCACAAGAGGGACAAGACTAGAAGGCACGCTTCGTCATCTTGTGCACCAATCCGCCCACCTTACCTCTGATGCGAGCAGGTGGACTCACATGACTTCTGGCATAAAGAGCCTGATCATAGGCAGGGTTCGCCATGATGTAGGGTGGGTGGATAAGGGGAAAAGAGAGTGCCTGCGTGGTCACATGGGCATGGCTTGAGTTGGGATCAAATGTGTGTGTCGCGTCAGCACCAAAGCCAATATTACGAATCAGGTTCTTCTCTGGAATGATGCTCAGACCCGATTCTATCAACTGGGAAAATTGCCATTGATAATCCCATGTGTCAATTTTGCCTTGATGCGTCATTTCAAATTCGCGCACCTTGGCAGGGGGAACTATTCCTTGCATGTGCAACATATTCCGCACTTGTGGCGACCACAGTGACATAGCCACATCATAGCTTTGCCACGCCCGCCGCCAGGTTGCCCAACCCCATATTGGTGTCCAACGTGAGAAAAAGTAACTATACGGTGATGGTGGCAATGTGGAGATAGACTTATAGCCTGCAATGTGACGGATGCGCGTATCATGCCGGTAGGTCGCCAGCATCTCTTGTGCAAAGGCAAAAAAGCTAGAATCCATCAAAATATCATCTTCCAGAATGATCGCTTCCTCAACCTGTGCAAATACCCAATCCAGCCCACTTGCAACCCGACGCTTGCACCCCATATTCTGCTCCGCATAATTCCGTTGCACGGTGCATTCCCAGTCAATCTGCTCAACAACGGCGCGCGCAGCAGCACAATTCACTTCATCCGTAGCATGATTGGGTCGCGGCCCATCTGCCACCAAATAGAGGCTTGTGGGCTTCACCTTGGCAATTTGTGCAAAGGTCTCGGCAGTTTTTTGAGGCCGGTTGAATAGGATAAAGACAATAGGTGTCGTGAGGGAAGGCTGTTCTTGTGGCAATCTATTATTCCATATAGCGATTTGATGATAGCAATCTGATGGTTAGGCATTAACAGGGTACATCAACTTGAGCCACTGCCACGAGCGAGCTTTGAGGTTGCACCCGATGGATGCGTCTGAACAAGTGTAGACAAGTTAAAGCCGCGCAGTTGTTTGGCAACGAGGCACAGCGCATCGCCCACCGCGCCATTGGCGAGGGTGCTACCAAACGGAAGTAAGCCCTCCCCCTCCCCGCGCACATCTGGACGAATAACCAGCGTAATGTCACTCATCTTCGCCAGTTCAGACTCTGGCTCCCATGTCAAGCTGATCACTTTGGCACCTCGAGTCGCAGCAACCTGAGCAAAGCGGTTGATCTCGACACTCTGACCCGCTTTGGAAATGGCAATCAACAGATCTCCTGCCCTCGCTGCCGCAGAAGGGCCATGCAGTGCTTCCGCAGAACTCACGAAAAACGCGGGAATGCCACAAGTCGCAAAGAGATGCGCCATGCGCCGCGCCATCGTACCCGACGTGCCTGCGCCCGTCACCATCACCACACCAGTCGTGCCGGCAATCAGCCGTGCCGCCTCGACAAATGAGGGGCCAAGTTGCAAGGCAATCTCCGCGATCACCTCCCCTTCCGCCTGAATCAATGCCTTAGCCTGCTGTAGAATCTCTTGATCGTCCACTGTAATATACCTCTATTTTTCTACAGTTATCTGTACTCTGGGCTTCTAAATCATGCTTCGTGCATCAACACAGCCTTGTGCAGTTTGCCCGGATGCTCCGCCAAATCAGCAAAGATGGCAGGTGCATCCCAAAGTGATAGCGATGTAGCAATCTTTGGATAGCGTATCTTACCTGCCGCCAGAAGTTGCAATGCTTCGGGAAAGCAGTTGACGGATGCGCGCGATCCGACAATGGTCATCTCCTTACGCGTCAAGTCCAGCCCTGGCAACGCGATGTTCACCCCTTGCTTAAGTAACCCAACAATCACAATGCGTCCCCCCGCCGCCACCAAATCAACAGACTGTTCCATTGCTCTGGGATTGCCCGTCGCCTCAATCACCACTGGCATCCCTTCACCATGGGTGCGCTCCAAGACCTTCGCCAAAAGCTGCTCATCTGCTGGCAATGTCTCTGCGCCAAATTGTGCTGCCGTCGCCAATCGTTCAGGAATCACATCGATCACAAGCGCATGTGCGCCCAACGCTTGTACCACTTCAATCAGCGCCAGCCCAATCGGGCCGCATCCCAAGATCAGCACATTTTCGCCCGCCTGAATTTCCCCGCGCCGGCAGGCTTGCACCCCAATCGCAACAGGTTCGGCAAAACTGGCTTCAAATTGCCCCAACCCAGGGGGAACAACATGCACATGGCTTGCGGGTGCGGTAACAAAGTCGGCATAACCACCAGGCTGATGCACGCCAATAATGCGTAGATTCTGACAACAGTTGGACTTACCTACTCGACAGGGATAGCAGTGACCACAGCCAAGAAAAGGCTCTATAACCACCGCTGTACCCGGTGCGGGTCCAGTCACCCCCTCACCTAGCTCAGCAACCACCCCAGCGATTTCATGACCGCAAACCTGGGGGTAAACAGCATAAGGATTCTTGCCCAAGAAGAAATACATATCCCCCGCGCAGATACCCGCGGCCTTCACAGAGACCAAAATCTCTCCTGCACCCGCTTGCGGTGTCTCCCATGTTCCCACACTCATCTCATGTGGGGCGTGCATAATTGCCGCTCGCATACATACTCCTTTCAAATGATACGCATCCAGCACACCATCACTTCGCTCTGATGCACAACACACAGGCTTCAACAAGTTTAAGACAAACTCACAACTTGATTACGTTCTGCCGATTCATACGCACTATAAACCAGTCGCATGGTCTTTAGATTATCGTCACCACTCGTTTCGGCAGGCGTACCACTTTGGATCGCCTGTAGCAAATCTGCATTACAAGGCACAATGCTGGCATGAACCACCGCATAAGCTGGATCAGCCCACGCATAGACGGGTGGGGCATGACGCTCTACAGTGGTTCCCGCAGCGGTCGTCACATGTACCCACAAGTCAGGAGCTAGCTCAATAGTCCCCTCTGTACCTTCAATCAAGATCAACGTTTCTGGAAAGCACTGCCTCTCCACATTGCTGGAGTAGCTAATGTCACAGGTGCAGATCAAGTCTCCAATGCGTAACATGGCAGAGGCTACATCCTCACCTTTGATGTCAGGTCGCGTGCGATAAGTCTGTGCATAAATGCTCTGCGGCTCACCAAAGAAAAAACGCGCCAAATCAAAAAGATGGCTCCCCACATCCGTGAAGGCAAATCGCTCCAATTCTTTTAGAAAAGGTTGATTCTCAAAGATAGTCGGCAGACCATGAATAAACTGAAGACGAGCGCGAAATGGATGCCCGATCGTACCCGCATCTAAAATCTGCTTGAGCGCACGCATCGGCGTCTGCCAGCGAAAGTTCTCATGGATCATGAATGGCACACCTGCACGCTGACAGGTCGCCGCCATCTGCTGACAAGTTTCATAATCGCCCGCCATTGGCTTCTGGCAAATCACCGGCACTTTGTATTTTGCAGCCAGCGCAACCAACGGCGCATGCGCTGGCACTTCAGTGATAATATCCACAAAGTCTAGCTCTTCATTGCGCAACAGTTCTTCTGCATCGCCATAGACGCGCGGCACGTTAAACTTAGCGGCAACGGCGTCAGCTTTGGAGACCGTGCGATTATAGACCGCAACAAGGTCTACACCACCGACCTCAAACCACGCCGGAATTTGAAAATGAGACCAAAATCCTGTTCCCAACACAGCAAACTTTAGGTTAGACACTGTCGGCTCCTCACTTTTGTCGCGGGCAATTGCTTGACCCGCATTTTAGCTTCAAAGCTTGCATTTCATGAGGGGGGTAGCTAGACGCTACACCATCTCGTCGCGATGCCACGAGCCGCCAGCCGTAAGACCACCATCAATCACGAACGACTGTCCCGTCACATAATCCGAGGCATGGGACGCCAAGTACAACATCATTCCCACCAGTTCCTCTGGTTTGCCAGGACGGCGCATCGGCAATCGACTGCGAAACCAATGTGACCTTTTCTCATCCGCCCACAGCGGCGCAGTCAACTGGGTGTATATAAAGCCTGGAACGATAGTGTTGACCTGGATGTTATCAGGTGCCCACTCAACCGCCATCACCTTGGTCAATTGGTGCAGCCCACCTTTGCTTGCGCCATAAACCGAAACTGTGTCCAGCCCAAACTGCACATTGATCGAGCCGATGTGGATGACTTTACCACCCCCATTTTCACAGAGGTACGGATGGGCGGCTTGCGTCAGGAAGTAAACGCTCTTGAGGTTAACATCCATAATGGCGTCATAATCTTCTTCGGTCACTTCCACAATCGGTTTGCGCCGGTTGGTAGCGGCACAATTTATCAGAATATCCAGCCGCTTAAACTCGTTATAAGTACTTTCCACCAACTGGCGCGCCACCTTGGGGTCAGCTAATTCAGACGGTAGTGCCAAAGCTCTGCCCCCGACCTCCTCAATCAGCTTGCACGTTGCCTCAATCTCCTCGGACTTGCGCCCGTGGACCGCGACCGCTGCACCTGCCTCAGCCAGGCCCACTGCCAGCACGCGTCCGATGCCCCCCGATCCCCCGGTGATCAATGCAACTTTGCCTTCAAGTGAAAAAAGGCGCTCAAAAATATTGTTCTCTTCCGCCATAATGCCCCTTCCGACCGGGATGCGTGAGCTATTGGATCTGAAAGAGCGGTGGTTCACCACGCAACGCCCGGACTACATTTTCAATCGTCTGCTCGCCCATGCGCCGTAGCCCATCATAGGTACGTCCACCGATATGCGGCGTCAAAACCACATTTTCTAACGCTAACAAAGGACTGCCCACAGGCGGCTCGTTTTCAAAGGCATCAATGCCAGCGCCCCCCAAATGACCACTTTGCAATGCAGCCGCCAGCGCAGCTTCATCAACCAGCGCACCGCGGGCACTATTGATCAACAACGCTCCCTGCTTCATCGTTGCAAGCTCGTCTGCACCCACCAACGGGCACTTCACTTGGTCAGCAGGTGCATGAAGCGTCACCACATCGGCGCTCGCCAGCAATTCTTCCAGCGAAACCAGCCTCACCTGGTGTGATGCCACAAACTCCTGATTGGCATAAGGATCATAGGCGACCACCCGCATGCCAAAGCCTTGTGCACGCAGACAAACTTGCTGCCCAATCCGCCCTAGCCCCACAATGCCCAGCACCTTATCGCGTAATTCCATTCCCGTAAACGCTTGCCATGCGCCTGCACGCGTGTTGATATGTGCAGGGACCACCTTGCGTGCCACGGCTAATAGAAGGGCTAACGTTAAATCTGCCACCGAATCGGAGCTAGCTTGCGGGGTTGCACTCACCACAATGCCCTTGGCACGTGCAGCCTCCATATCAATCGTTTCAATGCCAATGCCATGCTTGGCAATTGTCCTAAGCTGGTCAGCGCCGTTAATAACTTCCGCAGACAGCTCATCAGTCCCCGTAATAATCGCATCAACCCCAATCAGTGCTGTTACTAGTTCATGCGCTCGGTAGGCACGTCCAACAGAATTGGGAATTACCTCACATCCAGCCTCTTCTAACCGCTGAAGATGTTCGGAAAACACCTGACCAAACGAACGCGATCCAATCAGCACGCGCGGCATGCGTTGGCTTGTTGTCATCGTGAGCCTTCCTCCAAAGCTGCATCAGCAGCCACCTGGCGCAAACTCTGCACCTCGGCAGCCATCTCCCCCACATGATAAAGCCCGCCCCCTAGCGCCACACTTGTGACACCCGCCGCAACCAGTGCAGGGAAATGTTCGCGCTTCACACTTCCCGCCACCTGGAGATCAACCGCTCGCCCGCTGGCATCGATCATCTGGCGCACAGCACGCAAACGGGGCAGCACTCGTTGATCAAAACTTGCCCCCTTTGTACCCTCGCCCGTGACGCGTGAGAGCAAGAGCACCGCATCCACCACTTCGATCACAGGAGCCAACTGCTCTACGGGTGTCCCCATCGCCAACGCCAGCCCCACTCGCAGTTTATGCTCACGCATTACAAAGAGCGCCTCATAAACCATTGCCACACTTTCGATATGGAATATCAACAGGTCGGTTCCAGCTTCAGCCAACGCAGTAACAAAGCGCAACGGTTCTTGCGCACCTAGATGCACTTCAAAAGGCAACTGGGTCAACGGGCGCAACGCCGCAAGCGTGCGTGGCGGAAAGCCCAAATCGGAAACAAAGTGACCATCAAAGACATCCAGATGGATAAAATCCACCCCAGCCGCCTCCAACCGTGCCACTTCATCACCCAGCCGCGCGTGGTCTCCATTGAAGAGTGCCGCACCCAGCCGCATTTGTTGTGGGCGGCGCGCACTGTCATGATCTGCCATCCTACGCCTCTGGCTCAATTGCAATTGCGCGCACGGGCGAAGCATCCAGTCCGATCACGGGGATCGGCAAAGCGATCAGGAAGATGCGTTGCGTACGCAATTCAACCAGATTGGTAAGACACTCAAGCGCAGGAATGCCAGCATTGTTCAGCAATCGGTGGTTAGGATAGTGACTTACCCCACGCACCTCAAAGCCAGAACTATCCGTCCCCAGGCAGACAATCTTGCGATCCTCCACCAGCCAGCGCATCGCTTCTTCCGTAATAAAAGGTCGATCATGCGACTGTGGTGTGCGATATTGCGTGTGGCGACCCGTCATTGTCAACACTCGGTCGCCAACCTGAATATCACCAGCGGCTTGCATATCCTCAAGCGTAATCGCCTCGCTAACCGCTTTGTCCCGAAAATCAAGGACAATTGCAGGACCAATCAGCGTCTCAAGTGCAATCGATGCTGTATCCGCCCCATTCGCCAAAAAGTGCAATGGAGCCTCCACATGCGTTCCCACATGCGACCACATATAGACCAAGCTCATGATGTCACCTTCAGGCCCGTGACGCTCATTCTTGCGCCCCACCTCCAGCGTATATTGTTCCTTCCCCGGCTGCAACACATGGGTCAGATCAACCATCCGTCCTCTTGGTATCGTGTTCAAGGTGTTCATAGTCCCCTACTTTGTTGTTTGAATTTTTGATAAGAGCTAAAAGAAGTGAGTAGAATTCTTTTAGAACTGAATGTGCTACAGCCTGCGTGTCAAAGCGCTTTAACCTCCGGCAGCACCCATAGCCATTTAATTTTGAGTCACATCATCCCAAACCGCAGAAGGTTCCAGACGAACGCCCTCACTACCCGTTGTGACGCTATAACTGCGTCCCCCTGCTTGGTCAATCGCTGTCGTCACCGCATCACGCCGTTCTGGTTCCACCAGCGCAATTATCACGCCACCACCACCAGAACCCGAGATCTTCGCACCCAACGCCCCTGCTTCCAGTGCTGCACCAATCAGTGCTTCCGCCTGGAGAACTGATGTTCCTAATTTCTCTTGGATTAACTGGTGTAGATTCATCAGATGACCAATCGCACCCTGATCACCTGTTTGCAATGCCAGGACCGCTTGCCTCACAATCCAGCACATGTCACGGAAGTGCTGCATCCGTACAGGCTTTTCCTCCAACCAACGCCGCACATGCGTGTTGACCGCAGCCGTGTTGTGCGCCACCAACGTATCCCCAACCACAAAGTTTAGTGGCGAATCGAAAGGGAGCAATTCCGCACCGGCTGCCACGCTGTAGCGCAAAAGACCGCCATAGGCAGAGGTGCTACTATCAAGACTCGATGCAACACCACCATGTGCAATAACGTCACCCTGCCATGCAGCCTGCGCAATTGCGGCAGGTGCAATCTCTTGACCTGCCACTGTACAGACCGCCTTCACCATTGACGTTGAAGCCGCAGCTCCCGATCCCAACCCCGAACCAATCGGCAATCGAGAATGCCATTCAACATCAACCCCAAGCGCGCCCGTTGAGGCAGATAGATAGGTTAGAAGATGGGCAAGCACATAACGCGTTGGCGCAAAAAAGTCGCGCGCCTCTTCACGAATCTGATCCAGAGCATTCGCCGCGCGCAAGCTATCAATCTTCGCCTTAAAAGCCTCTAGCCCCTCTAAATCACCTTGTTCATGATGTGCTTGGGCCTGCAAGCTATATCCAGCATCAGTTCGGCGTGTCACGCGGCAATAGGTACGTAAATTTGTTGCCGTTGCCAAAGCGGGTTGCTGCCGATTCACACCATGCTCACCAAAGAGAATAATTTTAGCCGGTGCCGAGCTTATCACCGAACTCATTGCTCTGCTCCAATTAACATTTTCAGAGGCACTCATCAGTTGCATCAATCTAGGGTGATAGTGGAAGTTGTAAGATATTGGGATCTCTAAAACCAGCAGATCAACTGCGGTTCTGGTGAATGGGCAGACTTAAACTCAGAACTATCCCACATGAGTAGAGACTTGAGCTGAGGCAGAAGCACTCTCTAGCGCAGCGCGCATGGTGGCTTCCGCCTCAGCCAAATGCTCACGCATGGCAGCACGAGCCCCTGCAGGATCACCCTTCTCAACCTGCTCCAGAATCGCACCATGATATTTCAATGTCCGATCAGAAGCACCTGCTACATCAAAACCGAGGCGACGCACGGAAATCATGATGTCCGCAATTGAATCGAGCAATAGCGAGAAGAGTTCGTTCTTGGTTGCCTGTGCAAGCAACGCATGAAAAGCCATATCATTCTTGAGCCAGTCGTCACAGTTGCCGCCCACATGTGGGGTCTCTTGCAGCACGGCTGCCAGTGCCGCCAAGTCCTCACCTGTGCGACGCTCTGCCGCTAGACCAGCAATTTCTACTTCCAACAGGTGGCGTACTTCCAGGATCTTGCCCTGATCAAAGCCCTGTCGCCCCACCTGCAAGAAAAGCGCCATTGATTCTGCCACAGCCCCAGCACTTGGATTCCGCACCACCGAGCCACTGCCCGCATGAACTTCCACCAGCCCTTGCGCCATCAGGGCGCGAACCGCCTCGCGCACCACGGTGCGGCTCACACCAAATTGACGCGCCAGTTCCCGCTCAGGTGGCATCCGATCACCTGCTCGAAGTTGTCCACTGACAATCAGTTGTTTCATTTGCTCCGTAACGCGTTCGGATAAAGTAGCATCACGCGTCAGTAGCCCAAAAAGCTCAGGTGATGAATTGGCAAGTAGCTGCGGCATTGCTCGTAATCCCATAGATCATCTATAAAAACCTATTTTGGCATGTGGCATACCAAAATCCTGCCGTAATGTTAGCCGATTCTCGCCAAGACGTCAAACAGCAATTGAGCAACTACATAGGTTTGATAGCCACCACAGTAAAGAAACCATCCTCTGGCAAAGCCATGTCATGCGTAAGACGATACAACAAGCGAATACCAGTAAATCCAGCATTTTCAAACAAAGCAAGTGCTTGATGCTGCGTGTAAGAACGAGCCGCAGGTGAACGACGGTGATGTTCTGTGGCAACCAACTGATCCGCCACAAAGAGCTGGTAGAGATCTTCCGTATGCTCACATTCATCCGTCGGCTCATACCAGACGCGCCCCATGCGCTGGAGCATCGCCCCATCTTCATCACGCACCGCCACCTTCTCCCACTCTGTCACCAAAGGCATCCCCTCTT
>JBBQIG010000078.1:0-12481 GCA_038324715.1 Anaerolineae bacterium
CCTTTGATATGTCCAGCGGCACTAGCAAGCCGTTGCGTGACAACCTTACGAGTTTGCTCGTCCATTGCTACCTCTCTCTACCTCATCAACTTAATACTATCAACTTACTCTATCTATTGCTGTTCTCCCCATCCCGCTGGGGGGGGGTAGCGATAGTATAATGCAGATTATTTCGTTTGTCAACCTCCACACTAGATCATTGGGCATGGCTTTAGTATGATGAATGCTACTACCGCTGCCGATGTACAGATATCAGCAGAAATGCTGAAGATTTTCCAGAAGAATTGCCGAGAGGAACAGAGCCGTGTACCTTCCACCCGCTTTTCGCGAGGACGAGCCAACCAAGCTAATTGCCTTTATGCGTGCCCACCCTTTTGCCACGTTGATCTCTGTCATCGAGGGCGCGCCCTTTGCCACCCATCTGCCCCTGAGTATTGAAGAACGAGGCGACGAGTTGGTGATCACGGGGCACCTTGCCAAGCCAAATGCGCAGTGGCGCGGCTTTGATGCGGGAGAGTCGCTGGCGATCTTCAGTGGGCCTCATGCCTATATCTCCCCGTCGCTTTATGAAAAGGGGGAGAGTGTTCCCACATGGAACTACATTGCGGTTCATGCCTATGGGACACCAGCTATCTTCACCTATGCCCAAGCACCAGAAAAGGTACAGGGCATGTTAGAAGCGATGATGCAGAGCTTTGAACCGATCTATCTGGCGCAGTGGGAGACGTTGACGGAAAAGTATCGCGCGGGGATGATGCAAGGGATTGTCGCCTTTGAAATGCCTGTCACACGCATGGAAGGCAAATACAAGTTGAGCCAAAATCGCTCCGCAACCGATCAAACCACCGTAGCAGAGCATTTAGAGCAAGCGACTGACCCCGAAATTTCAGCCATCGGCATCGCCATGAAAGAGCGACAAGCGCATCAGGGGTGAGTATCCGACGCAGCCCTATTCGCAGAGCAATCTGGTGCAGTACACTCACGGAATCAAGGAAAAGTTCAAAGAAAGAGGAAAATTTATGAGTAAAGATCTGGTTCAAAAACAGTTTGGTGCCCACGCCGCCGCCTATGCCACCAGCAAAGTCCATGCCCAAGGCGCAAGCCTCAAGCGTCTGGTCGAGTTGGTGCAGCCACAGGCGGATTGGCAAGTGTTGGATGTAGCGACCGCGGCGGGACATACCGCCTTTGCCTTTGCACCGCATGTGGCGCATGTTACCGCCACCGACCTCACACCAGAGATGATTCCGGTGGCAGCTAAAGTTGCCGAGGAAAAGGGAATCACAAACGTTACCCTAGAGAGTGCCGATGCTGAAGCATTGCCCTATGCCGATGCCACCTTTGACCTTGTGACCTCCCGCATTGCGCCCCACCATTTTCCCCACATCGACCGCTTTATCAGCGAAGCCGTGCGCGTGCTGCGTGCTGGAGGTATTTTGGCAGTGGTGGACAACGTGGTTCCCAATGATCCGCTGGCAAGCGACTATATCAATGACTTTGAAAAATTGCGTGACCCCAGTCATGGTCGTGCTTGGAGCGTGAGCGAATGGTTAGAAGCCTTTGCCAAAGCGGGACTCATGGTCTTTCACGAGGAAGTTGCACCCAAGAGCATGGAGTTCACTCCCTGGGCTGAACGCATGGGTGCCAGCCAAGAGGTGATTATGGAGCTACGGCAGTTACTTTTAACCGCACCACCAGTTGCCGCGGCCTTCTTCCAAGTGCAAAATGGTGAGCAGGATCTGCTTTTCAACTTGGATGAAGCGTTAATCTTGGGGCGCAAGGCATAGCCAAGCAGCAAGGTTAGGCCACGTTTGGCGCTTGAGACGAGTCAAAAGCAATCATGCCCACGGCAATGGTCAAGCGACGTGACAACAGGGTGGCAAACTCCTGGGGTGATTGACCATAAATCGCGCCCTCGGCAACAGGAAGCAGAACCTGGTCTACTTGTTCATCGCGCGCCAGACGCACCACACTTTCTGCCACGGAACCATGAACAATGTGCACCTGGCAAGGTATGGAGGATGCACTACATGCGCGTTGCAGTGGAAGCAAGCGGCGGCGTGCTTCTTCCATGCGCTCACTCACCGCCGAAAGCATCATGTGCGTGCGGTCGTTAGGTTCGGCCAAAAGTGCGCCCCAGCTTACAACAGAACTAGGCGTCACCACCCACAACAAGAGAACGCGGCCAGGAGGTATGGCGGTTGTGGGGGCAAGCTGACCCAAGAGCCGCGGGTGTGCAGTGGCATGATCGACCAGCACAAGTACGCGATGATTTGCCATTGGCGGAACAACAAAGGCATGGTGAGTCCAAGATAGATCGAGCACGGATATACCCTTTCGGGAAATGCTGGTAAATGCAAGCGATAGAGGTCATGAGTTTTAGTGAAAAGTCTCTCCTAAACTCTACATTGGTTCTATTAACAGATTTTCAAAATTTTTGTACCGCTGGGTTAACTTTGGTTTAATGGTTGCCCCGACAATCCATCTAGCCAACGATCAGTAAAGTAAATTTATGCTCTCACGCCTTCTCATCGCTCTTTCGCTCACCTACCTTGCCATTCCCTATGTGGTCTATTTTATCGGTTCACTACAGCCCCTGTGGGCATTGATTGCATTGCTGTTGGTGGTGACATTGCTCTTAAGTGCGCTCCGCTACCACTGGCGCATGCCCATCATTGACAAAGATACTGAAGAGGGTGTAGCTTCCCCTCGGCCTCTCACCCTGCTTCTCTATCTCCTCGTCTGTGGGTTCTGGGTTCTGATTGGTGGCATTGGGGGTTATGGCTATCAGACTTCCGATTGGATCAAGCATGAGGCACTGCTCAAAGACCTGATTGAATTGCCTTGGCCTGTAGTCTATGAATATTACACCCTGCCTGTGGCACAGGTTTACTACACGGCTCTCTATTTGCCCGTGGCGGCACTCGGCAAGCTGTTGGGCTGGCAAGCCGCCAATGCTGCACTCTATGCGTGGGCATTGATCGGCGTGTTGCTAGCGGCGCTCTGGTTTAGCTTTCTGCTGCGAAAGTTCAATGGGTGGGTGCTGGCACTCTTCATCTTCTTTGCGGGGCTGGATTGGGTGGGGTTGCTCATTCTTAGCGCACCCAACTGGCAACCTGCCATCGCCGAGCGCTGGCTTGAGGTGGAAGATTGGGTCTCGCTGATCCTACAATATGACTCTATGAGCAACATGCTCTTTTGGGCACCACAACATGCCATTGCCGGTTGGCTGGCGGGAGCCATGACCTTTTACCTGATTACACGGCGAGTGGTGCGGGTGACGTTGGTACCGCTGGCGCTCACGGGGCTTTGGTCTCCTTTTGTTGCCATCGGACTGCTCCCCCTACTCTTGATTGACTGGATAACCCAGCCCAAACCCTGGCGGCATCTCAGCAATTATCTGCTTGGCCCCAACCTGGCAGCACTGGCTCTGCTGGCGTTGACTGCCTTTTACTACAGCGCCAAGGTAGGTCTCATCTCCCCAATGCTTGAAGGCAGCCTACCCCACGGCTTCCTCTTAAGCGATCCACCGATTGATCTGGCAACACGGCTGGGGCAACTTCTGCTCTTTATGCTCATGGAATTTGGCCTCTATGCACTGCTTCTAGCGCCCACATTGCGTACAGAACCCCCCATGATCCGGCGCATGGCGGTCGCAGTGCTGGTTACGCTCTTGGTGTTGCCCTTGTACAGCGTGGGGCTTAACAACGACCTTGCCTTGCGCGCCTCCATTCCCGCGCTCTTTCTTTTGGCAGTGCTGGTTGGCCGCGCATTGGTAAATTGGCAGAGTAATTGGCGGAGTAAGGGCCAAGAAGCCAAGGGCGCACCTGGATGGGTACCGACTGGATTACTCACTCTGTTTCTGATTGGCAGCCTCACTCCTCTGTCCGAAATTGTGCGCCAGCTCAGCCCCTTCTTTAGCTCGACCCTCTTTAACTCAACAATGACGTGGCAGATCACACAAGCCGAAAAGGGCAAGGGCATTGAAGAGCTTTTTGGCGAGGACACCACCCGCTTTACCCAATACGTGGGCAACATCAACGCGCCTTTCTTCCGCCTGCTCGCCAAGCCCTCGCAGCTAAGTTTTGTCGAACCTGAACCCACCTATATCTCTTATGACAACAAAATCCTCTTAGATGACCACCGGCTATCACCTCAAGTCAATGTGCAGCCCGGTTCTAAAGTAGAACTCTTGTTGACCTTACACGTATTCACTGATGTTATTGAGCAAAACTATGGGCTATTGATTCGCTTGGTGGGGGAAGGTGGAGAGGAAATTTGGAAAGAACAAGGATGGCCGCAAAATCGTCCCACAGACCAGGAGTCAGAGGAACTGATCTGGCCTGACGTTCGCCAAATTTCCATACCCACAGACGCAACTCCTGGCTTCTATCGCCTGGAATTAGCCGTAGTCGATACCAATACGCAAACTATGCTGCCTGCAACTGCACTGCCAGAAGATCTCCCGCTGGGTGAACTCGTGCCAATTGGCTATCTGATTGTTGGCCCTCCGCCCATAACGAGCACAGAAAGATGGCCCCAACCCATCTTCTTAAGAGACGGCGTGGCGATGGTGGGTGCAACCATTCAACCAAGTGAACCAGTCACAGCGGGCGAAACAGTGAGCGTCACCCTGCGCTGGCAAGCACGTACAGCCATTCGCCGTGACTACACAAGCTTCGTTCACCTGCTGGGGCCGGATGGCACG
This sequence comes from Anaerolineae bacterium, assembly GCA_038324715.1. Classification (GTDB taxonomy): domain Bacteria; phylum Chloroflexota; class Anaerolineae; order Caldilineales; family Caldilineaceae; genus QEUY01. The sequence continues at coordinate 4,706 of JBBQIG010000078.1, forward strand.
TTGGTTGCGCAATGGGATCAACCTCCGCGCAACGGCTTTTTGCCCACACGCATTTGGAGTGCAGGCTTTGGCCTCGACGAAACTTACAAATTGACATTGCCGCCCACAGCAGAGCCAGGAACCTATACGTTGGTAGCGGGGATGTACGATGCGACGGGGCAACGGCTTCCCGTAATCTTCACACGCAATGCAGCAGATAATTCTCTGGACACTACCTTTCCGGTAGGTACTGTTCAAGTAAAATAGCAGTCAAGTAAAATAGTGGGTATGCTCCCGCTGCGAACCTGTCCAAATAACTCGCCCAAACAGCACACACAAACAGCACACCTAAAGGAAAGCCCCATGCTCCCAATCCCTGTTCCAGCCCAATTTCGCATTATTGCCCATCGCGGCGCATCAGCCTATGCACCAGAAAATACGCACGCGGCCTTTGCCTTAACCACGCGCATGGGCGTCACTGAAGTTGAACTCGATACCCAGTGGACAACTGATGGCGAGATTGCGCTTTGTCACGATACAACGCTCGAACGCTATGGACATGGGGCGCAAGTAGTAGAAGAGATGTCATGGGCTGAATTATCTGCACTGGACATGGGGTCGTTCTTCTCCCCTTTCCTGTATGCGGGAGAACGTATGATCACCTTATACGATCTCTTTGCCACCTATGGACGTAGCTTTATCTATCATGTGGAGATCAAAGGCAAAGCCCAGCAGTTGCCCTCGGCTGTACTTGAGGCGATCCAGCGCCACAACCTGCGCGACTGTTGTGTTGTCACCTCGTTTAGCTATGATGCACTGGTTGCCATGCGCGAGTTGGATGATGCCTTGCCCCTCGGCTGGTTGATTCAGGGCATTGATGAAGCCAGTGTGGACAAAGCCAAAGCTATCCAGCTCCAACAACTTTGCCCGCGTGCAAAGTTCGTTACAAGTGAACAGGTGGAACTAGCCCGCAGCGTTGTCGATGAGGTACGGGCGTGGGGCTTGCAGGGGGAAAGCACAAATTCTCAGGCTGCCGAACTGATTGCGCTCATCCATCAGGTTGTAGATTCTGGCTGTGATGGCATGACGATCAATTGGCCGGATTGGGTGCAAAAAAGGGATTGAACATCCAGCAAATCTATATCTCGAGATGTATCTTTTGCTAGACAGTGAAGATTCTGCACAAGTACTGCAAAATCTTTGCACAAAAGCCTGACCCTTTTAGTCTCAACTTCTTACTTGAACTAGCACATAGGTAAAACAAAGGATCATCCCTTTATGAGTCTGCAATTGTACGAAGAGACCGTCCCCGTCTTTACTCCTTTCTTTTCAGTGGTCATCTGCACCTTTAACCGTGCGCATCTACTCCCCCGCGCCTTGGATTCCGTGTTGGAACAGACAGAATCTAGTTGGGAGGTGATTGTGGTGGATGATGGCAGTACTGACAACACCACCGAAGTAGTGCGTCGCTATGCCCAGCTTGCCCCCAACATCCGCTATATGTACCATCGCAACCGGGGCTTGCCCCTCTCGCGCAACGTAGGCATTGCTGCAGCGGTTGGCGAATATGTCACCTTCCTCGATTCCGACGATTGGTATACACCGGATCATCTTGCCAGCCGCCGCCAGCTTTTGGCACAATATCCTGGCGTCGAATTGCTGCATGGGAGTTGTGAGATCATCGGCAATCCATTAGTGCCGGATAAGTACAATCCAGAGCAAATGTTAGATGTGCGTGACCTCATCGTGGGCGGCACCTTTGTCTTTCCACGCGAGTTTGCAGTAAAGGTAGGTGGCTTCCCTGCCTGGTCACCCTATAGTATTGATGGTGATCTCTTTGATGAACTCGTAAAGATGGGGACGTACATCGTCAAAACGGATCATCGCAGCTATGTCTATGACCGCACTACGCCAGATTCCATCTGCCACATTGTGGCGGACGGAGGCTTTGAGGCGTTGCTCGAATACAGACGCAAAGGCTTTTGGGAGAGTTCACGCACCACTGCCGAATTATCACCAAAAAGCAAGGAAACACAATGAGCGACAAAATTCTCGCACAAGATCTCGAAGCAAAGTTAGGCCAAAGTGACGCACCTCTGATCCTCGACGTACGCGGCGGTGAGGAATATGCCGCAGGACATATCCCAGGCGCGCGCCACATACCCCTGGATCAGCTTGAGCAGAGCTTGGCAGAACTCCCGCAGGATACGCCCATTGTCACCTATTGCAATATGCGCCACCCAGGTCAATCACGCGGCGAGCAGGCAGCAGCGCTCTTACGCCAGCATGACTTTGACGCGCTTGTCTTGGACAAAGGCTTTACTGGCTGGGAAGAGAATGGGCTTCCTGTAGAAGCGTAGAATGTATTCAAAGTTAACATGCTGCAGTGAGTCTACAGGGGCTCCAGCGATAGCCCATCAACCAGCCCGTCAACCAGTTGACTTTGCGGCAACCACCTGCGGATCGTCGGGGTGTTGGAGCAGTTCGCGCTCATTCCAAAGATCGACCAAGTCCAACCGGCGCAACAGTTCCGGCCCCGGCACGCAGATGTCACCCGTAACCGCAATCTGCGCCTCTAGCTCAATCTCCAATGCGCTCTGCACATCTGCATAATCGCGATGCCCCACCAGATTGATTAGCTGATAGGGGTCGTTGTTGTTGTCATAGAGCAGCCAGGGGCGACCATCGACCCAGCGCGCATAGGTGAAACGTTGCGTGCGTAACCCGCGCCACTCGTCCATATTCTGCGTATGCGACTCATCCATGCGTACCATGTCCATGAGAAAGATGGAGGAGGGCAGAGCTTGCTCAGCGTCAGGCGCTGTGCCAAGCAGGGTGGGAGCAAAGTTGACGCCTTGCAGCCGTGCCGAGGCTTCAATCGAGCAAAGACTTAAGAGGGTGGGCAGGTGATCAACGACGCCAAAGAGCGCATCACTGGTAACTCCTGCTTGAATCTGTCCAGGCCAACGCGCAATAAAAGGAATGTTGATCGACTCTTCCCACGGCAATTGCTTTTTCATGCGCCCTTGCGACCAGAGCATATCCCCATGATCTGCCGTGAAAATAACAATAGTATTCTCAACCAACCCCGTCTCATCCAGAAAATCCAAAATCCGCCCTAGCTGATGATCCAGCGCCGTAATCGCGGCATAGTAATTGGCAGTGGTCTCACGCGTCTCCCAGTCGTGGGCAAGTGCACGCGCGTCCTCATGCACAGCAGTCACATTGGGGCGCAACGAAATTGAGGAGGGGTCATACTGATCCTTGAAGACTTCTGGCACCAGCGGGTATGGATCATGAGGGGGACCCCAGGAGAGGAGGAGGCAGAAGGGGCGTTCATCAGCCGTTGCCAAGAAGTCCAGCGTCAGGTTGGTCTGCACTTCCGGTTCATACCCATCCATGCGGATTGCCACAGGCAAATCCCGATAGTATTTATCGGCGCGGAAATAGTCATGCGAGCAATTGTAAGCCGCCCAATACTCAAAGCCGTGACGGCGCGGCCCCGGCGGTGTCCACTTCGAGCGCGGCACCCCATCCAAATGCCACTTGCCAATGTACCCCGTGCGATAACCCGCGCTGTGAAACATCTCCCCCAGCGACGGCAAGTCTGTTGGCAACGGCAGGTCATTGGCAACCACGCGGTTGTTCGCCGGGTAAAGTCCTGTGAGCAACATGGCGCGGCTAGCGGTGCAGACTGGCGTGTTGGCATAGGCATGTGTAAACCGCATCCCCTGTTCTGCCAGCCGGTCAAGATTGGGTGTGCGCAGTTGGAGATTACCAGCACAGTGCATATCCATGCCACGCATCTGGTCAGCAAAAATATAGAGGATGTTGGGTCGAGAGGTAGTTGGCATACGAGATCACGCTCTAGCTCTAGTGGGGCTAAATAGCCTGTGAAAATAGCCTGTGAAATGAAGTATTTGGTTGTCAGACCGCGGATTCTTGAGAAAACTATATCATAACCACAGAAAACACCACAGAAAACACCACAGAAAACACCACAGAACACATTCTCATCCAACTACTGGCTAAACAACTATTGGCTAAAGCCGTGAGACTACGGCACGTTCTTCACGTGTAGATCAAAGAAGGTCACTGAACGCGCCATGGCAGTGGCGAAGGAAGTGCTTAGGCTGTGGTCATCGCCTCGGTACATATTGAATTCCACCATGCCCTCTACATTTTCAATATCATCCACCAGAAAGTTGGAAAATGCCAGCGGCACAACCAGATCGCCACTGCCGTGATGAAGCTGGATGGGGCTAGAGAGGTCGGAGACATAGGAGTTGGATGAGATTGACGACCAAAAGAGGGGATTAACTTCAGGCGTGCCAAATTCTGTCAGCACCTCCAGTCCCCAGCGGCGCACGCCCTCTGGAATGAGGCCGATCTCTGCGCCCATCAACCACAGTTGCAGCAAATCCTCATAAGAAGCCACCACACCCGACCAGATGACACCTGCTTTAATATCCGGCGAGACGACCATTGCGCGCAGCGTGAGATAGCCGCCCATCGAATGGCCCCACATGCCGATGCGACTGGGGTCTGCCTCGCCATATTGCTTGATGGAGACGACAGCATTCAGTATGTCGATGGTGTAGTCAGGATGTCCATAGGCACCATTGGCGACCCCCTCTGAATTGCCGTGCCCGCGCAAGTCGGGACGCAAGACGATATAGCCGTTGGCGGCAAAGCCATCAATATAGTCCTCATACCGCTCTGCCGTACGATGTTCCTGCGGCGGAATGTAGCCATGATTGAAGAAAATCACAGGCCATCCAGTTGCGGGCCGCTGCCCCAGCGGCACGGTCAACAGAGCATATAGCTTCAACCCCTCGGAGCGATAAGAGGCGATATAGCGATTGTAGTTGCCTCCTGGCAGTAGGGTCTGCTCGATTATCAGTGGGCTGCCGGGGTAACTCTGCTTGCGCAGATAGGCGACGGTCATGGGATGAACACCCTCGGGGTCAACACGCTGTGAGATGGTGGGTAACTCGCCAATCGCACCATCGACCGTGCGGTTGTCATGGATGTACTCGCTTCCCATCATCGCAACAGGGGTTACACCTGTTCCTGCTGTGGGAACACAAAGCTTCCAGCCAACGGTGATGGCGTTGGCATCGGTGATGCGTGCATACGAGCTATCGACAGCCGCGCGTGCATTGGTGGCGTCAATTATGCGTTGATAGGCTTCCTGACTGTTCAGTGTGCGCGCGGCGATGATGGAAAGCGTGTCGCCGCTTTGGACGATGAGATCCTGGGCGCATGGCTGGGTGACTTGCGCATGCAGCGCACTGGGCATGAAGGCAATGAAGCAAATCGCGGCGAGGAACAGAGTGACAAAAGCGCGTTGATGCACTTTCAGACAGGCATAGAGTCGGATGGTAGAAGTCTTCATGAGCGTGTAACGCTACCTATTAGCTCCTGGTTCCAGGGTCTATCTAACCACTGGAGCAAACCAAATTCACCGTGAACGCACCTATAAAACTACCATAAAAGTCACCACGAAACTAGTGCAAATGAGGAGTGACGAACCCTGCCAACCGCATAAGCGTGCCTGAAACTGCGACCGGGACTAGGCAAGCAGTACATCCAAAGCGAGCATCAATCTTGGCGAGGGGCTTGACACCAGAACCTTTGTTCTGATATAGTGAGAATCAGAACGTGTGTTCTGGATTTTTTACACCTTCTACCTCAAGCGCACCCTCCAGACTCGAATGCGGGCCTGAAATCAAAGCATCAAAAAAGTCTCGAAGAAAGTGTCGAGAAGAAATGTCGAAGAAGAGTTCATCATGGCCTTTCGTAAACGAACACTAGAGATGCAAGCAGATACGATTGATGCTGTCTTGGCACGCCACAAAGTGGCTGGGCGAGTCAAGGGGGGCGTTGTAACGCCACGCTTTGTCCAATTCCATATTGGCACTGAAATCGGCGCAAAAGTGAAGCAGGTAACGAACTTGGCAGATGAGATTGCACTGGCGTTGGGCAAACGTGAGGCGCGGGTCTATCGCAAAGATGGAGCCATCAATGTTGAAGTGCCACGCAGCCAAGCCGAGCCGGTGCGCTTGTTGCCGCTCTGTTCGCGGCTGGCAACGGCCCCTACCTTCACAGCGGTCTTGGGTGTGGAAGAAGATGGCACACCCCTCTTGGTGCGGCTGACCGCACCCGATGTCGCCCATATCCTGATTGTCGGCACAACTGGCTCCGGCAAAACTGCACTGGCACGCACACTGCTCACGTCGCTTGCCATGCACAACCGTCAGACCCAAGTGCAATTGATTTTGATTGATCCCAAAGGTCGCGGCTTTGGTCCGCTTGCCCACCTCCCCCATGTCCTGGGTGGTGTGGTGGCGGACACAAACGCAGCGGTGGAACGGCTGCGGTGGGTTGTGGAGGAGATGGAGCGTCGTGACCGCGAGCAGGTGAATCGCCCCATGTTGGTCGTCGCCGTAGATGAGCTAGCCGACCTGCTCCAAACAGGCGGCGCTGTGGCAGAAGCCATGCTCACCCGCCTCAGTCAGCGTGGACGTGAGGCGGGCATTCATCTCGTAGCGTGCACCCAGAAACCCACTGCAGCCCTGATCGGCGGTGCGATTAAGGCCAACTTCCCTATCCGCTTGGTGGGTACGGTGGCAAGCCGCGACGAAGCCCGCTATGCCACTGGAATGGTGGATAGCGGCGCAGAAAAGCTGGAGGGCAAAGGCGACTTCATGCTCATTTCCAAAGGTGAGGCTGTGCGCTTTCAAGCAGCTTGGCTGGGGCCAAACGATCTGAATATCGTCCTTGCTGCGCTTGTCAGTGGGCAGCGCACCAGCCGCCGCTGGCAAGATGCAGGCGAAGTTGCGCCCCCACCCGAAGCACCCAAGCCTTCGGGCTTTTGGAGCAAGCTTTTCGGGGGCAGTTCAGCCTAAATATTCACTCTTCACACGAAATCAACCATGTACAGGACGTTGCCGCCCAATATACGGGTGGCTTATCCGTGACAATTCAATAAACCAGAGCCATGAAATGTAAACCATCAAGCCAAAACAGAAACAGACAACGCACCTCGAGAACCCACTCGGCGCACGATGTGCATTCACAGGAAGGGAGCTTTAGTATGAAACAATTCATTGGGTTAGCCGCCTTGATCTTTGTCGGCATCGCTGGCTGGCGACTTGCAGGACAATTGAGTTCCGATGCGCTCGGCATGGCAGTCGGCGTGCTCTTTGGCATTATGGCGGGGGTTCCCACCGCACTCTTGGTCATGGCGTCTGGACGCCGCCGCGCTGCCGAGGAAGAAGAAAGCACAACCCGCCGCCGCCAGCCCCAAAACATGCAGCAGCACCCCTATTATGGCGGTGGCTATGGCCCTGGTGGTTATCCACCCCAGCCACCCGTCATTGTCTTGGCGGGACCGGGCATGGGACAACAAGGCTATCCACAAGGATACCCGCAAGGCTACGCCGACCCCTATGGGCAGCAGCGGCGCGCACTCCCGCCACCCGAAGCCGTGGATGTGCGCCAGTTTAAGGTTGTGGGCGAAAAAGAAGAATGGGTAGACGAGTGGTAGGGGGTACAGTGGCGATCAAAAAACGCTGGTGACGGGGCCGACAGTGGGTAGATCCATTTCACCTGCTGGACGCAAACTGTGGTCGTCCAAGTTGAAACCGTCACCCATGTGCAGCGTGTAGTGAAGTGCGCCCGTGATGCCGTTACTACCAGTTGAATCAGCAACTGCATCCGTGGCATCAAAGTCTATGGCATCAATTTCCTGACCATCTATAATCGTTACTGCGCTGGGGCCACTTGATTGCA
>JBBQIG010000079.1:0-12431 GCA_038324715.1 Anaerolineae bacterium
GGACACCTTTGGCACACGTGCGGTTGTCGCAGTGCCGAAATTACCCGCGCTGATGAAGTACATCTGCAAAAACGGCTTTGAGCATCACGTCAGCATGAATGGCTCGCACACGTCAGCGGTGCTTGAAGAGGCCTTTACTACTTACTTTGGGTGGGAGGTCTACATTCATTCAGCCCAACTGCCATAAATAGAGATAAACAGACACAAGGCTATACACGAATCAGGCCACAAATAAGAAGAGAGTAAGCAGCAATGGCTACATCTGTTGAACGCTGGGATATTTTTGAGGTCGCCCTGAACGGCCCAAGTGCAGGCAATCCTTTTGTAGATGTGCAGGTGGGTGCAAAGTTCCGCCACAAGCACCGCGAGATCGAGGTGGATGGCTTCTATGATGGCAATGGCGTCTACCGCGTGCGCTTTATGCCGGACACCGTGGGCGAGTGGAGCTATGAAACCTTTAGCAATGCTGATGCCTTGAACCGTCAAAGTGGCAGCTTCACCGCAACTAAAGCGTCAGCGGGCAATCACGGACCAGTCTATGTGCACAACACTTTCCACTTTGCCTATGCTGATGGCACGCCGCATGTTTCTGTTGGCACAACTTGTTATGCCTGGGTGCATCAAGGGGATGAACTAGAAGAACAGACGTTGCAGACACTTAAAAGCGCGCCCTTTAACAAGATGCGTATGTGTGTCTTTCCCAAGCATTATGGCTTCAATGCCAATGAGCCTGTCCATTATGCCTATGACCGCGGCGCAGACGGCAACTGGGACTTCACCCGCTTCAACCCTGAATTCTGGCAGCACTTTGAAACGCGCGTGGGGCAGTTGCGCGACATGGGGATCGAAGCGGATTTGATTCTCTTTCATCCCTACGACCGCTGGGGCTTTGCCGTCATGGGTGCGGAGAACGATGACCGCTACTTGCGTTATATCGTGGCGCGGCTGGCGGCCTATCGCAACGTCTGGTGGTCCATGGCGAATGAGTTTGACCTGATGAAAGCCAAGACGATGGCCGACTGGGATCGCTTCTTCCGCATCGTGCAGGAAAATGACCCCTATCAGCATCTACGTTCCAACCACAACTGCCGTGTCTTCTATGACCATGCCAAACCTTGGGTGACCCATCAGAGCATTCAACATTCCGAGCTGGATCGGGTACAGGAATGGCGCGAGATGTATGGCAAGCCCGTTGTGATTGACGAGTGCAAGTATGAGGGTAATATCGAGCGCAACTGGGGCAATATTTCGGCGCAAGAGATGGTGCATCGCTTCTGGTGGGGCACGGTGGGTGGCGGCTATGTGGGCCACGGCGAGACCTATCTGCACCCAGAGGATATCCTGTGGTGGGGCAAGGGGGGCGTCCTGCATGGCGAGAGTCCGGCGCGCATTGCCTTCCTACGCAAGCTGCTGGAAGAACATGTGCCCGAAGGATTGGACCCAGTTGTCAAACCAGGATCTCCATTCCGCAGATACGACCGCGCCAGCAAGGGTGAATCCTATTATCTTTATTATTTTGGTGTCGCCCAACCAGGACGTTTTCAGTTTGAACTGCCCGAAGACAAGAATTATCAGTTGGAGATTATTGACCCCTGGAAGATGACGATTACACCTGTGGAAGGCACGTACAGCGGCACGTTCTGGCTGGATTTACCCAGCGAGCCTTATCACGCGGTTCATGCCCGCCAGCTTTGATGCAGTTTCACAAAAGGAGGAATTGATCACACATATGCTTTTCGCAAAAGTCTACTGCTATTCCCTGTCATCAGAACCACGACCGTGTTCATTGTAACCCAAAAAGGAGATACCCTATGCGATCTACTTGGTTGACTCACAAGATGCTGCCGCTAACTCTGCTGCTTGTCCTTCTGGCGCTGGCGGCCTGCCAACCAGCCACTACCGGCGGGACAGAAGCCAGCGCGGGTGGTGAAGCCGCCGCCGCGCCGCAAGCAGGGGCGCTGACCGATGTCGGCACCCCGCGCCATGAAACATTGATCTTTCAGACCTTTGACCGCAAATCCGCCAACCCCGATGCCATGAATCCGCTCATGCAGTATGCCGTATGGCGCGGCTTCCGCGAACTCGGTTGGGGATACTTGTGGGAAACCGACACCGGCACCGGCGAATCCTATCCGGAATTGGCGACAGAGATGCCGGAAGTATTGAACGACGAACACACTCGCTTCCGCATTACGCTCAAGGAAGGTATCTACTGGAGTGATGGCGTCGAATTCACCACCGACGATGTCATCTACACGCTGGACACCTACTTTAATGAGAAGGAGAAGTTAACCAACGGTAATGTCAACCGCATCGTCAACTATGTCAAAAGCTATGAGGCGATTGACAAATACACCTTTGAGGTTGAAACGGTGAACCCGTCCTATGACCTGCACACGGTGATGGGTGTATATACCTGGGCTTCAGCCTTTATTCCCGTGCCCAAGCACATCTTCGAGAAGGAAGCGGATGTCAGCGCATTCCGCAACACCTATCCTGTCACCTTGGGGCCATACGTTGTTAAGGAATATGACCCGAATGGCTTCTGGCAGTTGTGGGAACGCCGCGAGGATTGGGAACGCTCGGCCTGGGGGTGGATGGGTGAACCAAAAGCCAAGTATGTGCTCTATAAGGACTTTGGCCCCGAAGAAAGCCGCGTGCTGGCCTTTGTGCAAGGACAGTACGATGTGGACACCTTTATGAGTCCCGACAGCATCAAGGGCGCCCAAGAGCGCACCGACAAGATTACCACTTTCGCATCCACGATGCCCTATCACAACATGGATGACGCCTGTGGCTATGGCGTCCTCATGAATATGCACAAAGCGCCGCTGGATCAGGCGGAAGTGCGCTGGGCGATGGCGCTTTCACTCGACCTGAAAGAGGTCGGCATCAACTCGGTCAATGGCGAATTTAAGGCTTCGCCGCTACCGATGGTAGACACTCAGATTAAGCGACCCATCTACTTCGAGCCGCTGCTCCCCTGGCTGAACGATTTCACCCTGGCAGATGGCTACAAGCCATTCGACCCGGCGTTCAGCAGCGACCTGGTGGCACGACTTCAGGAAATGGGCATTGATGCCTCGCAACTGCCGGAGGGTGAAGAAGCCATCTCCGAGGCCTTTGGCATTGGCTGGTGGAAGTATGACCCGGAACAGGCCGAGAAGCTCTTCAACGCCGCCGGTATGACCAAAAATGCCGACGGTTTTTATACGCTGCCCGATGGCACGGTATGGGAGTTAGAGTTGGTCATTCCCGGCGACTGGAACAAGGTCATGCAGCGCGTCGGCTTCTCGATTGCCGACAGTTGGCGCAAGTCTGGTATTCAGGTGAATGCGCGCCAGGTGGACAATGCCGAGTTCAGCAACACGCAGAACACCAACGCCCTGCTGACGACCACGCTCAACTGGGCAAACTGTGTCTTCACACCCAATTACCTCAACTCTTGGCAGAGCATGAGCGAAGAGAATTTGATGGCCGCGGATGCCTCCGAGCCGATTGTCGGTAATGTGTGGCGATGGAACAACCAGACGGCCTTTGACTTGATTGCCGAGAGCAAGGCGATGGATCAATCCGACCCGAAATTCCTGGAGAATGGGCGTATGATTCTCCAGGAAATGGTGACGGATATGGCCTATATCAACATCATGAACATTCCGACTACCATCCCGACCAACGAGACCTACTGGACCAACTTCCCCAAACAGGATAACTACTATGCAGTTCCCTATTCCTGGTGGAGTTCGGCCAAGGAGATGGTCGTCAATATCGAACCGACGGGCGTACAGTAAGCTTTAACCTTTGAAGGCGGAGCAGGTGGGGCAGGTGGGACAACCATTGCTGCCCCACCTCTCCGTAAGAGGAGCCAGATATGGGATTAATCCAGTATATTGCCGCGCGGGTGGGGGTCTATTTATTCGTCCTCTTTATCGGCATCACCGTCACCTTTTTTCTGCCGCGGCTGATGCCAAGCGACCCGATTGAAAACTATATTGCCCAATTGCAAAATCAGGCAGGGCAGTCGATGGACCCAGAGGATGTGGCAGAGTTGCGCGCCTCGCTCTCCGAGCTTTACGGTCTGGAAGGCTCGCTCTTTTCACAGTACGTTGGATTTCTGAAGCGGGTCTTTTTGACCTTTGACTTTGGCCCATCGTTTTCGTCTTTCCCCAGACCCGTCACCGAGTTTATCCTGGTGGCGCTGCCGTGGACGCTGGGATTGTTGATCATGACCACGCTGATTGCCTGGACTTTGGGCAACTCGATTGGGCTGCTGGCTGGCTTCTTTCATAATAAGCGTACAGCCACAATGTTGGAGGTGGTGGGTGTTGTGTTATACCCGATTCCCTATTACATTCTGGCACTAGTCTTTATTTTGGTGCTGGCCTATGTCTTCCCGATCTTTCCCATCTCGACCACGATCCGCCCTGGCCCGCTGAACTTCGAGAAGGTCAAGATGATCCTCTACAACTCGGCGCTGCCAGCCCTTACCTTAGTTACCGCGGGTTTTGGTTGGAACATTCTTAGCATGAAGTCGCTTTCGTTTTCGACCAAGCAAGAGGCTTTTGTTAATTTTGCGCGACTCAAAGGCGTGCCACCGCGCACGATCATGACAAGCTATGTCTTTCGCAATGCGTTGCTGCCACAGGTCACGGCGTTGGCCCTATCGATGGGCACAATCTTCAACGGCGCGCTGCTGACTGAAATTCTTTTTTCCTACCCGGGGCTGGGTTTGTTGATGCGCAGCGCAGTGGGTAGCGGCGACTATAACATGCTCTATGGAACGATTACCATGACCATCATTGCAGTTGCCACGGCGACGCTGATCATTGACTTGATCTATCCCTTTCTAGACCCCCGTATCCGGTACAGGTAACTGCCATGAACACGAATGTTCGTCTTGAGAGCGCCCCTTCGGTGGCTGTTGTCCCCGCCAACCCGAGCTATCGCAGCCGGCTGCGCCTTAATCTGCGGCTGCGCATGGGATTGACCATTTTGGCAATTTTTGCCATTGGCAGCTTCACGCTTCCCTTCTTTACCGATGTCAACCCATCGGAGCAGGGCGCCTATATGAAAAATCTGCCCATCAGCATCAAACATCTGCTGGGTACGAATTCGCAGGGGCAGGACATTTTCTGGTTCCTGGTCTTTGCCATCCGCAATTCGCTGATACTGGGGGTGGCGGTCAGCCTCTGCGTAACCACGATTGCCACGCTGGTTGGCCTCAGCGCGGGCTATATCGGCGGCTGGTTTGAGCGCGTCGTGATGCTCATTACCGACTCCTTTATTACAATCCCTGTCTTCCCGATTCTGATCGTGCTGGGGGCCTTGGTGCGCGGGCGCACTTCGTTCTGGGTCGTGGGTCTGCTGCTGGTCATCTTTGGCTGGGCATGGGGAGCGCGTACCATTCGTTCGATGGCCCTGTCGATCCGTGAGCGCGAGTTTATCAATATGGCGCGCTTTTCGGGGGCAAGCACCTTCGACATCATCCTTAAGGAAATCTTTCCCTATGTCTACGCCTATATCGTGGTCGGCTTTATCAACACGATTCTCTTTGCCATCAATACGGAAGCTGCCCTCGCCGTGATTGGCCTCTCCAAAGTAGAGACGCCGACCTTGGGGTCGATCATTTTCTGGGCACTCAACTATAACGCCATGTTTATTGGGCAGTACACTTGGATCGTGGCCCCGGTGGTTGCGACGGTCCTGCTCTTCTTGGGGCTGTTTCTCACCTCAACGGGGTATAACGAACTATATGCCGCCAGGCGAGGACATTCATGATTAAGTTGAACAACATAATTGCCACCTATACGACGGTGCGCGGCCAAGTGAATGCAGTAGATGGGGTTGACCTAGAAGTCCCGACAGGAACGATTCTAGGAATCGCGGGCGAGTCGGGTTGCGGTAAGTCCACGCTTCTCAAAGTCATCTATGGCGATTTGACCTATCCGCTTTCAATGACGACGGGGAATGTGGAGTATGGTATTCAGGATGACCTTGGCAAAGAGATTACAAGTGAGAGTATCCGCAGCTACTGGTTTAAGCGCATCTCCTATATTCCGCAAAGCTCGATGAGTTCGCTCAATCCTGTCATTCGCATCCGCAAACAGTTCCTAGATTTTCTGGATCCCTCGCTGGATAAGAGACAGGTGCTCGAGGAAGTGCGCACCTATGTGCAGCAACTGGACTTGCCGTCCGAAGCGCTCGATGCCTTCCCCCACCAACTCTCAGGCGGCATGCGCCAACGCATTATGGTGGCGATGGCGACCTTTTTCCAGCCAGCCATTATCCTGGCGGATGAACCGACAACAGCGTTGGATGTCGTGGTGCAGAAGGGTATCTTATTGCTGTTGATGGATCTACAAGAGAAGATGCAGAATACGATTTTTTTCGTCTCGCATGACATGGGTGTCCATTATCAGATCAGCCATAGTATGCTGATCATGTATGCAGCCAAAGCTGTCGAATATGGTGATTCGAGCGATGTCTTCGAGCGACCCCTTCACCCTTATACCAAGCTGCTGACCGAGTCGCTGCCGACCATTGGCGATGAGCACGTACGCCAGGGTGTAGCAGGCAGACCGCCCAGCCTTTGGGAAGATCTGCGAGGATGCCGCTTTGCCGCACGCTGCCCCTTGGCGACCGACTTTTGCCGGTCCAACGAACCAGAGATGGTCGAATACCGGCCACGCCACTTCGCTGCCTGCCATTATGCCGAAACAAATCTATAGCCAGGAACGGTATCCTAGATGAAAACCATTTTGAAGGCAGAGAATTTACGCAAGGTCTATAAACTGGGCAGTCTGCTGCGCCGCATCACGATCAATGCGCTGGACGATGTGAACTTGGTCGTGCAAAGTGATGAGCCTGTGATTATCAGCCTGGTGGGCGAATCTGGTAGCGGTAAGACAACGTTGGCCAAAGTCATCTTGCGTCTGGTAGAGCCGACGAGCGGCAGCGCAGTCATCTATGACCAAGTGGTGGCAGGCGAGGGCAACCAGCCCAGCCATCACCAGTTTTTGGGTAGGGTACAGCCCATTTTTCAAAATCCCTTTGAAGCCTTTAGCAGTTACCGCACTGTTGACTCTTATCTTCAGACCACGGCACAACGTGTCAATGGTCTCAGCGCCACAGATGCGATTGGCGCAATGGAAAGCGCCCTATCCTCAGTCGGCTTGAAGTATCCTGATGTACGTGGCAAGTATCCGAATCAGTTTTCGGGTGGCGAATTGCAGCGAGTATCGATCGCGCGTGCGCTCATTCCCCACCCACAGATTATCATCGCCGACGAGCCCGTCAGCATGATCGATGCCTCGCTGCGCATGAATATCATCAATTTGTTTTTGTCGCTCAAAGATGACTACAAGACCAGCTTCCTCTATATCACGCACGATCTTGCCACTGCCTACTACATCAGTGACTACATTGCTGTGATGTATCGCGGCACGATTGTTGAGTTTGGCCGCGCACGCGCCGTACTCACCGACCCGCATCACCCCTATACACGGCTGTTGCTAGACTCGATTCCAGGCGTAAAGCGTAAGTGGGACCGTACGCGGTTGACTTTGGCCGATATCGAGACCAAAGAGTATGCCTTTGAGGGCTGCAAGTTCCGCAACCGCTGCCCGCTCGCGCAGGATGTCTGCACCCATCAGCGCCCGCCCGCCATACGCAAGGAAGATGGTCGCGATGTCTACTGCCACTTTGCCTAACCAGTATCCTGGAAGGAAGGCATGGGCTTCTCGCCGCTTCTCTGGATCGCTCACCCAGTACAGCGCTCTTCTCGCTCATCCTCACCCAAACCGTTCAATGCCTGACCCTTTTCAAGCCACTCTACTTGATGTCGGGGACGGCCCGCTCGGCTCAACCACCATGCCCGGTTATCAAATTGATAAGGAGTTTGCCCAATGAGTGATTTTACAGTTTTCGATGTGGCTTATCCATCCGAGGCTAAGCAGCGCGTTATTGTCAACACAGACGCCAAGAACGAAGCGGATGATCAATATGCCATCGTACACGCGGTGTTGACGCCGTCATTCGATCTCCACGGCATTATTCCAGCCCATTATGGGACGCTCAAATCAGCCACAAGTATGCAGGAGAGTCACGACGAGACCGTGAAGATCCTGCGCCTGATGGGTCTGCAAGATGAGGTGCGAGTCGAAGACGGCGCAACGCACGCCATCCCGGATGAATCGACGCCCGCCGACTCGCCCGGTGCCCGTCTGATCATCGAAGAGGCAATGAAGGACGACCCCAGGCCGCTTCATATCGCCTTCTACGGGCCGCTCACCGACATGGCATCTGCACTGCTACTTGAGCCAAAGATCCAAGACCGCGGCGTGCGCGTGATCTGGATCGGAGGAAATAACTGGCCAAATGGCGGCAGGGAGTACAATCTCTCGAACGACATTCACGCTGCGAATGTCGTGATGAAGTCGACCCTGGAGGTGTGGCAGGTACCTAGAAGCACCTATCGAACAATGGGCGTCACCTACGCCGAGTTGATCGAGAAAATATACCCCCAGGGCGAGATCGGCAAGTATCTGATCGAGCAGCTTCTGGAGCACAATGCAAGAACGCGCCCCGAGATGGAATACCGCTCACTGGGCGATTCTCCCTGCATCGGCATCATCTTAGACCCCGAATGTGGCCAATGGTCGTGGCGTCCCGCACCAACATTCGACGAGCAGATGCACTACCTGCACACCGGACAGTATCGTCCCATTCGCGTCTACGACAACGTGAATACGCGCTTCATCCACGAGGACCTCTTTGCGAAGCTGGCGCAGTTCATCCGCCGTGGGTCACGAAATCTAGACAGGTAACGATCTTTTGCCTTGTTAAAAGGAGATGTTAAAAGGAGATATCATGACCCGAAAAACAGCCGTTTCTATCAAAGACGAGGCCTGGCTGATCAATGGCACATTGACCTATCAGGGGTGAACATTCCGCGATCAGAGCATTGAGGGCTTGCTGCTCAACAGCCGAATGGTGAACGCTATATTTGATGATGAGAACGAGCATACCCGCTTTCTGTGGCAATATCCTGATACCAACAGCTGGGATCCAGAGCGTAATACCCGAGAATTTCTGGCCGCGATGCCGGATTATCGGACGCATGGGTTGCTTGCAATTACGGTCAACCTGCAAGGCGGAGCCCCCAGCGGATACTATCGAACGCCGGAATTCAGGAAGCACCTGGCTTCTATAGGTGCCGAAATCGAGGATGATCTGTTGTGGGCCGGCGTGCCAAGCCCCCAATCGCAGCCCTGGCATAACTCCGGCTTTGATGCAATGGGGAATCTAAAACAGCCGTACCTTGATCGGCTGACCCGAATTCTGGATCGAGCCGATGATCTGGGCATGGTGGTCATTCTCGGTCTCTTCTACCAGGGACAGGATGAACGGTTGCGCGACGAGGCAGCCGTTCGCCACGCAGTTGATGAAGCCTGCACCTGGGTGCTCGAGCAGGGCTACACCAATGTCGTGATCGAGATCAACAACGAATGTAATACCCGCTATGAACATGAGATTTTGCAGCCGGACCGAGTCCATGAATTGATTGCGCAGGCCAAGGAGATCACCTGCGATGGGCGGTGTTTGTTGGTCAGTACCAGCTACGGTGGGGGCGGTTGGATTCCCAGCGAAGCGGTAGCCGAAGTGTCCCATTTTCTGTTGGTGCACGGCAACGGCATCACCGATCCATATGAGATCGCCGGTGTGGTCGATCGGAGCCGGGCACTCGCCACCTACACCCCGAAGCCGATTCTTTTTAACGAGGATGATCACTTTGATTTTGACCAGCCAGAGAACAACTTTACGGCTGCCCTATCGCGCTATGCCAGTTGGGGTTACTTCGATCCCGGTGAAGGAGCTGGCGGGCAGGTCGCCTTTGGTAACTATCGGGACGGGTATCAATTGGTTCCAACCAATTGGGGCATCAATACGGCTCGAAAGCGCGCGTTCTTTGCCTTTCTAAAGGAAGTTACCGGTAGTTGATGGATGGTACCTAATGGGCAGACCATCTAAAAGTTGCACCATATGCCGTGTTCTGGGCGGCGTGCGCATCGAGTTCCTCAAGGAGGCCCTGCCCATCACTGGCGAAGACTTGCCGATGGCACCAGGCAAGGTGGAACGGCCTGAGTTTGAGTACATTCGCCACGGCACTGCTTCCTTCATCGTCAGCCGGGATGTCGTCACGGGAGAAGTCATCGCCCCCAACACAGGCACCACGCGCACGGAAGCCGATTTCCTGGCACATGTCCAGGCAGTGGTCGCCACTGATCCCACCGCAGTGCGCTGGCATTTTGTGCTCGACAATCTCAACATTCACCTGTCTGCGTCCTTGGTCGGCTGGGTCGCAGCCGAGTCCGATCTCACTATCGATCTGGGCGAGAAAGGCAAGTCAGGCATCTTGCGCAACAAAGCGACCAGAGCCGCCTTTCTCCGTGATCCGACGCATCGCATCGTCTTTCACTATACGCCCAAACACTGCTCCTGGCTCAACCAGATTGAGATCTGGCTCAGCATTCTCGTCCGCAAACTGCTCCGACGCGGCTCATTCGCGTCGCTCGCTGAACTCCAAGACAAGGTGCTTGCTTTCATTGACTACTACAACGCTACCATGGCCAAACCCTTCAAGTGGACCTATCTGGGTAAACCCTTGATCGCCTGATCCAGTGCCCTATTTACGCCACTCTGTACTCGTAGGGGTCTGCTCACGAAACGGACAAAATCGTACGCTAAGTTTTTTGGGCGACGAGCATATGCTCAGGTGTCGGGTTGCGGTATACCCTAACCTGATGTCAGGATGGGGCCGTCAAACATGTCAATATAGAGCTATGTTAGTCATTGCTTGACATATGCTGCATTAGGTCATAGATCGCTTCCTAACATATTCAGCCTGGGAGGCAACTTGCAGGGGCATCGCATCGGATACGTCCGGGTCAGCGGATTTGACTAGAATCCAGAACGCCAGCTTGAACACATCAAGGTGTATCGCCGCTGGGCTGGGAGCACATCAACCTGACTGGTGACTATAGCTGGCGCCAAAACAAGCTGGTCGAACAGGGCAAGTTCCGGCCACTCCGGGTGCGCAGCTAGGCTTAGCGTACGATTTTGTCCGTTTCGTGAGCAGACCCCAGACAGCCGAGATCAGCACCAACGCCTATATCAAGTGACGAAAACGCAAAGCTTTCTGCGGCTAGCACTGAAGTTTGCGTGGTTGGCCGAGAAAGGTGTACCTAAGCTTTCAGACCGGTCATCGTAACTCCACGGATGAAGTGTTGTTGGGCAGCTGCATAGAGCAACATGACTGGCGCTACCGTCAACATGGAACCGGCCATATAGATGTCATAGCGGTCCCAATAGAGATTGCGTAGACCGGCTAATACCAAGGGCAATGTCTGTGTGTGCGGGCTGCTGAGAACAACTAAAGGCCAGAGATAGCTGTCCCAGTTACCCAGGAAGGTAAAGACCGCCAATGCTGCCAGGGGAGATGTGGACAGGGGTACAACGACACGTGCAAAGAGCCACCATTCTGATGCACCGTCAATTCTGCCTGCGTCGAGCAGGTCACTCGGTATTCCTTCCATAAACTGCCGCAGCATAAAGATGCCAAAGGTGGAAAACAAGCCAGTGACGATGATGCCGCCAATCTTATTGATCAACCCGAAATCCGCAATGGTTACATAGAGCGGGATCATGATGACGGCAAAGGGCACCATAAGGGTAGACAACAGACAGATGAAAAGGGGTTCTTTACCCCAAAAGCGATACTTGGCAAAAACAAAACCAGCTGCAGCCGAGGTAAGCAGCGTAGCGAAGGTCACAGAAAAGGCTGCAACCAGGCTGTTGCGAAAGCCATAGAGGAAATTGGAGCGCAGCAGAATGGCTTCATAGCTCTGCAATGTCCATCTCTTTGGCAACAAACTCGCGTTAGCCGTTAGCTCGACATAGGACTTGAACGAGCCAAATAGCATCCAGACAAAGGGCATCACAGAGAGAAATACAAAGAAGAGGAGCAGTAGGTGCACGAACAACTGTCCCGACTGTTTGTACCAAGCGCGTCGTCGATTCCGTGGACGGATCGAGACGCTTTGCTTGCTCATTGTGGGATTGTGCATGATGAGTCTCCTTGTTGCAGGTTGCCCGACGTTCGCCTAATAGCTCCAGTTAGGCCGGATCAACCGAAGTTGCACTATCGTAATCACCAGTGTAAAGAGGAACAGCACAAAGGCGGCAGCAGTGGCGAAGCCAAAGCGCAAATTCGTAAAGGCTTCGGTATAGACAAGGAGGTTCAACATATAGGTGGCGCGGCCCGGTCCGCCTGGCTCAGACGGCATGATTACTACCTGTGTAAAGACTTGAAGGCCATGCATTGCTACCAAGACACAGACCAACACCAATGTGTGGGCTAGGAGCGGCACGCT
>JBBQIG010000080.1:0-12424 GCA_038324715.1 Anaerolineae bacterium
CCTGAAGCTCCAAGGAAGGGTAGGGCACGTATTTGGTGTTGCACTAGAATGGATTCAGTCGAGAAACCCTTCCTCGAAGCTCCGAGCTTCGAGGAAGGTCTACGACGAAACTCCTGGAGCGCTGCCCGTAACCTCCTTGCAACTTTTGCGTCATCCTTTATGAGACAACCACTGCGCTAGCTGTCCGGGCTGCGCTGATCTATGAAGGGACTAACTGAACAATGAACGCTGCGACTTCACATCGCATGGCACACCTGTGGCAAAAGCCTGGTGAGAGCCGAGCTATTTTCCATCGCCGTTTTACAACAGGCATTGTAGTAGTAGGGTGCGCCTTGCTATTGCTCATGCCCAATGTCGCACGCGCCGAGAGTAGCACCACCGCCGAGAGCCTTCCCACAATCACCATTCCCACGGCAATTGTTCCCACAACCATTACCTATGCCGAACCATATGCTGAGATTTCTGCCCAAATTACACCCGACGAGATGAATACTGATGAGATTTTCCATGTCATAGCGGTGGGCGATTCGTTGAGTCAAGTGGCACAGCGCTATAACGTTGGGATGGCAAACCTTGCCGCCTACAACCAGATTCTTGACTACAACAATGTTGTCATTGGTCAGAAGTTACGTATCCCACCAGTAGGTGTGGAGATTACTGAAGCTACAGAGGCTGCTGAAACTGCTGAAGTAGAGACTTTGCCAGGTGCTGATGGCTATCACGTTGTGCGCAAGGGTGAATCGCTCAGTGCCATTGGTCGCCTTTATAATCTTTCACTTGACGAGATCATGGCGCTTAATGACATCACAGAGCCGAATACCATTCAGATGGGCAAAATGTTGCGCGTGACTGGGGAGGTTGTGGCCGCCGAGATTGCAGCCAAGTCGGAGCCGACGATGGCTCGTTATGTGGTGAAACGAGGGGATACGCTGGCGCAGATAGTTGCCGACCATCACACAACCCTCAAGCAGGTGTTGCATGACAACAAGACTCTCTCTTCTGATAGCGAAGTTCGTATTGGACAAGAGTTGAATCTTTGGTTGCCCGCCGATGCGGAAACAGCCTTTGGTGTGGTGGATGCGCCGCGTGATGGCGAGCGCAAGATTGTGATCGATCTCAGCGATCAACAACTCACTGCCTATCAAGGAGACGTGATTGTACTCCAGTCGATTGTCAGCACTGGCAAAGACGCCACCCCAACGCTCGTTGGCGAGTTTGAAACCTACCTCAAATATGATAGCCAACACATGTATGGGGATGATTATGATTTACCCGGTGTACCCTGGGTTATGTATTACTATGATGAGTTTGCCATTCATGGAGCCTATTGGCACGCCAACTTTGGTGTGCCCACTAGCCACGGTTGCACCAATATGACCATTGCCGAATCGAAGGCGCTCTATTCCTGGGCACCTCTAGGCACAAAGGTGATTGTTCAGCCTTAAAGAGCCTTAAAGAGCCTTAAAGAGCCTTAAAGAGCTATAGTGTACGGTGTTTGCCCGTGTGAGGATTGTTCAGAAGTCGCTTTAGCGTTGGATAGTCAATTTTGGCATTGTGGCGTTTATCAACAGGCATCTTGGGCAGAATTCGGATTTCATCCAATTCTGCCCATTTTAATTCATTGTGAACTTCTGCAATCCAACTGGCGTTTTGGGGCAGATAAAGTTCCAGCGCCAAGATGCGCCGTCCTGTATCTGCCACCAGTGCGGCATGTTTTACGATGGGGAAGGTATGCACAGCGGTCTCGACCGTGAAGGGATAAAGTGTGAAGGGATAGCGCGGCTCTCGCGTACTGGTTGAGCTTTGCTGCAAGTCGATGCGTGCCGCACAGCGCCCCAAAAGCCACAACCGGCCCTTCTCATTTTTATCCCAAGCCCCAGCGTCACCCGTTCGATGCCAGATCTGTTCACCGACCTGAATTTTGGTCAAGGCAGGGTCTTCACCAGGCCCGGTGGTGGTGAGGACATGTGGCCCTCTGACAACAATCTCTCCCGCACCCGATGCCAATTGCATCTCTGCCCATGCTTCGGGTGAATAAGGCCCATCGGGACGCCCCCAGCAGTCGGGGATTATAGACACATCAAGTGATTCCACCACGTTTCCCACCAGCAAGCCTGCGCCGCTTGCCATGCGCGCCCGGTCATTCGGGCTGATCATGGTGTGCGCCAAGGTCGCAATCGGTTCCGCTTCGGTTGCGCCATAGACCGCGTGAAAGGTGGCGTGTGGTGCAATGGCGGCTACCTGATCCATCAGATCGACAAAGACAGGCGCACCACCACTAAAGAGCCTACGAAGTTGGGGCAAAGTGATCTGCTGCTCGGTACAATAGCGCGCAAGTTGATCGAGAAAAGCGGGCGAAGCGGCAATCGCGTTCACGCCCGCACTTTGAATCTGGGCAATCAGTGGCGCAACCTGCACCTGACCCGGACGACTCAGGTCAACAGTGGGTAGCAAGGTTGTGACGCCAGAAGCCAAGAAGGACAAGATAAAGATGGGGAGGGTGGTCGCCACAAGAGTATCTGGCGGGAGCGCCAAGCTGTTATGGATGGCCTCATGTTGGCGTTGCAAAAAGCCGTGGGTGCGTGTGGCAAATTTGGGTCTACCCGTGCTGCCACTGGTCACTGTGATAAGCGCGGGTGTTTCATCCTCACAAGGAGCCATTGTTGCGAGTGGGTCGGCAGGGGTGGGTAGATGGGCAAAGTTGGCCCAACAGCGTGCGCCGGGGATGGGCCATTTGCCTGTGGTGAAGGAGATGGGAATGTGGCGGATCTGGGGGGAGAGCAAGCGCAAAAGATGGGCGCGTGGCGTTGCCAAGAAGCCGCGCGGGGCTAGCTCTGTTGCGGCGCGTGCAAGTTGTGTGCGATCCATGCCAGGGTCAATAAAGACTGCGGTTAATCCTGCATGAAAGAGCGCGCCAAGCGCAACATAGAGGCCGGCGGAGATGGGCTGATAGACCAAGACGCGGTCGCCAACGTTTAAGCCAACATTGCGAAGATAGGCCGCACCTTGAACGACCGCGCTTTGGAGCGCAGCAAAGGTGAGGGGGCCGCTTATGGGGTCAAGCAGCGCGGTCTGATTGGGTTGCTTCAGAGCTTGGGCATGAAGCAACGCGGCAAGATTGTTGGAATGGTTTGCGGACACGAATGGGGAACCGGATAGCTCTCAGTGGCGTCTTTTAGGGCAAGTAAAGGGCAGATAAGCAACAGTACACTCTGTCATGATAAAGACTGCATGATAAAGTCTCAGGGCGACAGAGTGTACTGTTGCAGATTCAACTTGACAGAGTTTTGTACCTAACTGTCGAGCAGTTCTTGGAGACGTTGACGAGCCGCATCGGGGTCAGCTTTGCCTTTGGTGGCGCGCATGACTTGACCCATGAAGAAACCAAAGAGCTTGACTTCACCCCCGCGATAGCGTTCTAGCTCACTGGCATTGGCTGCGAAAATGGCAGCAATGGCTTCGTCAATCACCGACGTGTCACTGACCATTGCCAGCCCTTCACGAGCAACAATGCTTTGTGGATCGTCACCTGTGGCATACATGATCTCCAACACCTTTTTGCCTGTGTTGGGGTTGACCACTTTCTCATCCACCAGCTTCAGCAATGCCGCAAGTTGTTCTGGACGTACCTTTACATTCGCAATTTGGCGCAGATCTTGACCATAGCCATCTGCATAGAGCAGGCGGAAGAGTTCTCCTGTAATCCAGTTGGCAGCGCGTTGTGGTTGACCAGGAGCGTCGCCATAGGCTGCGATGGTTGCCTCAAAGAAGTTGGCGACCAGTGCCTCGCTGATCAGCGTATCCGCCTCAATCGGGCGCAATCCCCATGCTGTGGTATAGCGAGCACGTTTGGCTTCGGGCAATTCGGGCAGGGTTGCACGAATCTCTTTCACCCATTCGCGAGTTACAAACAATGGGGGCAGATCTGGCTCTGGGAAGTAGCGATAGTCATGCGAGCTTTCCTTGCTGCGCTGCAGGACGGTACATTGGCGCACTTCATCCCAGCCCATATTGACCTGCTCAACCTTGCCACCTCGTTCAATCAATTCAATCTGCCGTTGCAATTCATAGTCAATGGCAGATTTCACTGAACGAAAACTGTTGAGATTCTTCACTTCAACTTTGGTGCCATACTCACCGCGATCCCGTTGCTCTAGCGTGCGTACACTAATATTTGGTTCGCAGCGCATGGCCCCTTTTTCCATATCACCGCTATTAACACCCAAATAGCGCAAGATGGTGCGTAGCTTGGTGAGAAAGGCATAAGCAGCGTCGGCACTGTGAATATCGGCTTCAGTGACAATCTCCATTAAGGGGACGCCTGCGCGATTTAAATCCACCAGCGAGAAGATGCCTTCATGCACAGTGCGCCCTGTATCTTCTTCTAGGTGGGCGCGACGGATGCGGATGCGCTGGGTGGAGCCATCCGGCAGTTCAATATCCAACTTGCCATGCTGGCAGAAGGGCAGATCAAATTGGCTAATCTGATAGCCTTTGGGCAGGTCGGGATAGGTATAGTTTTTGCGGTCAAAGACAGCCGTCTCGGAGATTTCGCATTCAAGCGCAATGCCCGTCTTAATGGTGGCTTCGACCGCGGCGCGGTTGATCACCGGCAGCATTCCGGGCATTCCCAAGCAAATGGGGCAGACGCGCGTATTGGGCGGTGCACCTGCATAATCAGTGGCACAGCCGCAAAACATCTTCGAACGTGTGAGCAATTGTGCATGGACTTCCATGCCAACGACAAGCTCATATTGAGTTAATAGTTCAGGTTTTATAGCAAGCATGGGCACTTCCGACGGATAGATTCAGCCATTTGAGCGGTTCGCGGATACAATGGCAAGCGTATTCATAACAGGTTGCTTGATTTTCGAGACAATCGTGTAGCGTGTAGTCCTTAGATTAGCCACTACAGTAACCCAATGAGGCTAACCTTAATATGAGACTAATGTGAACAGAATACGATTGTCGTACAACATGCTTATGATACCGTCACGCCTGCAAAACACCAAGCTTGTCTTCAGTAAGTTGTGTTAAGTTATATCAGGCGCTTCAGACACTGTAACAGATCAGACACTGTGACAGATGTAACAGAATGGTGACAGACAGGCACTATAGATAGTATGGGACTATGAACTGGTTTTCTAAATATTGGATTCACAAACAACGTGAACGAGGCGAGCCACTTTGGCTTTGGGGGCTAGCCGCAATTGGTGCCCTCGCGCTGTTGATCGTGATTGGTTGGGGTGGTTGGCAGCTTTGGTCATTACGCACCAGTGGTGATCTTGCGGTGTTGGGCGTGGCAGAACCTGTAAATGATTCTGGGACTGCCTTGGTTGTGGCAGTTCCCACCTTCACGCCTACTGTGGATGACGCTGGGGGGAGTGCCGGTGAATTGGCAACCTCTGCAGATGCGTCGGCACGGGCTGCACAACTTGATCCTGGTGTGCCGACGCCAGTCCCCCCTCTGGAAGCATTGCAACCCATGATTCCAGCCCAACGTACGATTACGTTGGAGGATATTGCCCCCGGTGCAGGTGCACTGCCGCCGCCTTCTACTCCTGCGCCTCCAACCCCCACGCCCACAGTTCCCGCTTCGCCAGATGAGAAATTGGCGCAGGGTGTGCAACTTCACCGGTTGGGTGATTATGTCGCGGCGCGTAGCCGTTTGGCCTCGCTCATCAACGATGAAGCGGTAACGCAGGAGATACGGCTGGATGCGCGCTTCTTCTTGGTCAAGGGCTATTTGGCAGATGGCTATTATAGCGAGGCGTTGGCTGCAATCGAGCAGCTTGATGCTGAGTTTGACACGGCTAGCGTGGAAGGCGCACCTACACAGACACAAGATCGCCAAATCGAGTCAAATCTATTGCGGGGCATGGTTTTGGTGGGGCTAGGTCGCCATGCCGAGGCAATTGCTGCCTATCGCGAAGCTGTAACTCAGTTCCCGCAACTCGCCTCGTCGATAGATCCGCGCATTGCCCGCGCCTATACAATATTAGGCGACAATGTGAATGCGGCTGCCGCCTATCGTGCGGCTGCCACCGCGACAGTCGATACGGTGCAGAAGGTGGTGCTCTTAGAGGCATTGGCAGTGACTCACTCGATGGCGGGGCGCTATGACGATGCCGTGACCGCCTATGATGAAATTTTGACAATCGCACGCAACCCAGCCTATCGCGCACAGATTCAATATCAGGCTGGGGAAACGGTGATTTTGTCTGGCGATGAGGCGGCTGCCATTGCTCGTTGGCGTGCAGCTACCGATGAAGCCCCTTCTGCAAATTATGCCTATCAAGCCCTGGTGCGTCTGGTCGAGCGTCAGGTTGATTTCGACCTTTACCAACGCGGCCTGATCAACCTGGCAGCGCAATCATGGCAACCTTCGATCAATGCCCTCACAGCCTATTTAGACATTGCCCCTGCGGATGACGAACGTCGGGACACAGCGTTGCACATGTTGGGTCAGGCGTATTTGGGGCTGGGCAATTTACCTGCTGCGACAGAGACCTTTGAGCGGGTGATTGCTGAATATCCAGATTGCACTTGCTTTGGTCAGGCGTGGCTTGACCATGCAAGCGCAATCTCTTTCACTGATGGTCCGGGTGCGCGCCGTATCTATCGCACCTTTGCGCGCGATTATCCAACGAATCCGTTGGCTCCAGAAGCACTCTGGCGTAGCGGTTTATTGGCAATCAATCAGGATAGCGCTGTAGAGGCTGCGATTGACCTCTTGTCGATAGCTGAGCGCTTTCCCACTAGCGACCGTGCTCCCCAAGCACTCTATACAATGGGCATGGGTGCCTACATGAATGAGCTTTATGTGGAGAGTGTCGATGCCTTGCGGCGTGCCCAGGCAAATTATCCTGATTACCGCTGGGATGCTGTTGGCTACTGGCTAGGACGTGCCTACGTTGCAAAAGGTGACCGTGATGCGGCGGAGACCTCTTG
This sequence comes from Anaerolineae bacterium, assembly GCA_038324715.1. GTDB lineage: Bacteria > Chloroflexota > Anaerolineae > Caldilineales > Caldilineaceae > QEUY01. The sequence continues at coordinate 6,952 of JBBQIG010000080.1, forward strand.
GCAAGCCGTGGTGGAACGGGTTCCCGACACCTACTATGGGGTCATGTCGGCGCAAGCCCTACTCCAACTGAGTGGCATAGGGGGGGCAATTGTTGACGTGCAGAACATGCAGAGGGTCGCAGGCCCTGCCAGCCGTGTGGCAGGCGATGATGGCAGCCAAGCCTTTGCCGAGCAATGGCTGGCACAATGGCTTCAGGTTGACGCTGCCACATTGGGACAACTCCCAGCCACTATCACCGAGGATCCCGACTGGATTGGGGGTGAGATGCTGTTGGCAGTGGATGAGCGTGGGGATGCCCTGGCGGCATTCGAGCGCATCTACACACGCTACCAGGACGATCCACCCACGCTCTATGCTATGAGCTTGGAATTTGAGCGTTTGGGGGCCTATCGCTTGAGCCTAATTGCAATGGCACGCTTGCTTCAGTTCAGCCCCGCGGGGTTGGTGGAAAATGCACCCATCTTCTTGCAGCAACGAGCTTATCCACGTCGCTTTGATGATTTGATTACGGCTGAATCTGTCGCCAACGACATCAATCCTTTGGTGTTCTTTAGTCTTATTCGTCAAGAAAGTCTTTTTGAGGAAGGGGCGCGCTCCTATGCGGCGGCTCAAGGGCTGGCGCAGATCATTCCCGATACAGGTGCATGGGTGGCTGAACGGTTGAGCTATCCCAACTACACCAATGACCTCGTCTATCGACCCTATATCAATATCAAGTTCGGTACCTACTATCTGGATTGGGTGCGAGATTATTTAGATGGTAATCTGCTTTCGGCCTTGGTGGGGTATAATGCAGGGCCTGGCAATTCGGAGATTTGGCGTGAACAATCTGGAAGTGATGATGCGCTCTTTGTTGAGCAACTAGGCTACCACGAGCCGCGTGTCTACGTAAACGCGATTGTTTCAAATCTATATCACTACACGCGGCTATATGGAACAGAGCAATAGGTTACTCTGCTACTTTCCTTTAGCTCATGCTATGCAATACTCTGCACCAGTCCATCATCAGCTAAAAGTACCCGCAAATCATCCTAATCCATGCGCCAATGATTAAATGTTCGGCACTTTGTTACAGCATAATTCTATAGTTGCACTGTAACAAGGTGACTGGTACGATTTAATTGCTCTCTTCTGGCACTTTTTCCCCTGATAGAGCGTATTCTCTAAAGTTGGACTGTTGAATTTGTTCTCTTTGTAGAAATACTTGCCCTGTAGATAAGCTGAATTTTGTAGTTAAATCAATGTCGATTAGATCAATGTCGATCATTCACCATCCCAAGCACATAATTGAGAGAGAGGGCCGTCCTTTATGTCCAGCCCAAAGTTCACCGACAGGATCGTTACGATTGAACGGTTCATTATGGAGCAGGAGGCTTACTTCCCCGATGCTACCGGTATCTTGAGTGGACTGCTTTACGACATCACATTGGCTGGTAAATTCATTGCCAGTCAAACCGCCCGTGCAGGACTCACCAATATTTTGGGTAGCACAGGTGTGGAAAATGTACAGGGTGAAGTTGTACAGAAGCTAGACCTCTATGCCGAGCACACAATCTTTCGCCTCAATGACCACACAGGCCGTTTGGCACTGATGGCATCGGAGGAAGTGGAAGATATAATCCCTATCCCCGACAATCATCCCACCGGCAAGTATGTATTGATCTACGACCCGCTAGATGGCTCCTCCAACATTGACTTTAATGTGAGTGTGGGGACGATATTTTGCATCTACCGGCGCAAGAGTGCGGCTGGGGAGCGGGGCAACCTGGCGGATTGTTTGCAGCCGGGGCGAGATATTGCTGCCGCTGGCTATATGATCTATGGCCCCAGCACCATTATGGTCTATAGCGCGGGGCAAGGTGTCCACGGTTTCACACTCGACCCAACGATTGGCGAGTTCCTCCTCTCGCACCCCAACATCAAGATCCCTGCCAAGCCCAAGTACTACAGCACAAACCAGGGCTACCAGCGCCATTGGTCAGAGGGAGTGCAGCGCTATACGCGCTGGTTGCAAGGGGAAAATGAGACAGGCAAAGAGTTGCCTCTACGCTATATCGGTTCACTTGTGGCAGATTTCCACCGTAACTTGTTGACCGGCGGTATTTATTACTATCCCTCTGACAATAAAGACCCAGAGAAACCACAGGGCAAATTGCGCTTGCTCTATGAGTGCGCGCCATTGGCCTTTATTGCTGAACAGGCGGGTGGTTACGCTTCAGATGGACGACAGCCCATTCTCGATATCGAGCCGACGCACCTGCACCAGCGTGTACCGATTTACATTGGCAGTCGCGATTTGGTGGAAAAGGCCGAGCAGTTTATTCGCGAGATCGATGATAAGGCCGCTTAGGTAGGGCTTTGCTCTTCTGGTGTAGCGTAGTATAGAAAGAAAACCTTCCTCGGAGCGGCCCAAAGGGCTCCCCGCTCCAAGGAAGGGAGACCAATAAGTCCAATGAGAAACCCCGCCCGATATACTTCGGGCGGGGTTATTTGTTGTACTGTTATTGGCTACTTTAGCTTGCTGTAAGTAGCTTACTTGTAGGTGTAGGTAGCCTTTTTGGCGCGGGGGATGCGGGTGACGTCTTTCGGCGTGTCTTTATCTACAGGACTGAGACCTGCGCGATCAATGATAATCTCTGCCAAGGATGAATCGTAAACGCGGTCTTCGCGCTCCATTGCCAATTCACCTTTGGGTGTGTAATAGACCTGCATCACAACATCCTGATCACGGCCTTCGGCGCGCTTGACGACAATATCCAAGCGATTCACGCGGCCCCAATCCCAAGTTTTGCGTGGTGCCCACGGACGGAGGGCGTTGCGAATGATCAGCGCATCATCGGTGACTTCATAGGTCTCGTTGATGTCAAGCGCACCCGCATAGATCATCAGCGCGCCCCAAATGGCAAAGGTCCAGGCCATTGCCTCGGCAAAAAATACATCGGTCATGCCCATAGTAAAGGCCATGACGCCAGCAAACAGTAAGGCTACGCCGGGAACTAAATTGTTTGAAGACCCTGTATAAATAATGGGCTTCGTTGGTGCTGGTGCAGCTTCTGCCGCTGGGGTTGTGGTTGTGCTCGCAACATCCGCCATGCGATTTCTCCTAAAAACAAGCCAAGCGTTTCAATAAATCTATTTGAAGAAACTTTTTGAAACGAGGTAGTGGAAACAAGCGTACTTGAAGCAAAGTTGGTGATTAGAATAAGTATAGCTGGAAGGTGGATTTTCGCCCAAATTGGCTTGTGCAATGGCGCACAAAAGCCCTCTTTGGCCCATTTTTTATTACGTCTCCACCTGTCCCAATTGCAGCCGATAGCCGCGGCTACGCACGGTGATGAGGAAGCGGGGATTGCTGGGGTCTGGTTCGATCTTCTGGCGGAGGCGACTGATGAGCTTCTCAATACGCGCATCTTCCACCTCATCCAGATATTCCTCACCCCAGACCTCTGTCACCAGTTGATAACGGTCTACAATTTTGTCGGTGTTGTAGAAGAGTAGCAGCATCAGCCGGTATTCTAGGCTTGTCAATGTCTCCACAGGTTTGCCATCTACCAGCACATCGCCACTCTCAACATCAACCCACAGGCGCGTCGGCACAGCGGGCTGGGTAATGGTCTTGCGGCGTACGTATTCTTGCAGCAAGCGGCATAATATTTGGTAGTGGCTTTCCACGCGCAAGACGAGGTGGCGGCGAACCAGATTGCCAAGCGTCTGTGGGTCGGTGGGCTGTTGAGGGGTTTGGCAGAGCGCAATCAATTCAGCCTGTTCGTCGGGGGTGCAGCTTTCCCACAGTTTTGTACATTCTTCTTTGATGCGCTCGTCATTGGAAAGCTGGCGCGCAACATTTTGGTGTAATTCCCATTGTTCTGCTGGTTGTTCTGTGGGGCGTGAGTCACGTGCCTTGTCGAGGGCTGCGTCTAGCCGGATGCAGATACATTCAATAAGGGGTGGATGTCCCCCAGCCCACTGAAAGATAAAGTCTATGTCTGCCTGGTTAAAGTCAGCTTCATACGCTTCCATATAGCGGCGCACGGTGCGCTCCACATCCATGCGCGTCAGGGGTGCAAGATACCAAGTGCGTGGCACAAAGAGTTCGCAGAACTCGGCTACGTGCGGGGCTGATTGCGATGTTGCGAGCGGTTGATTGGTGGCAGTGACATAGGCTAGCTGGGCGCTATGGCGGTCACGCATGGCGCGCAAGTTGAGAAAGACCCGCGAATCGAGTTTGGCAAATGGCTCGTCAAATTCATCAAGGAGCAAGACGACCTTGTGATGGGTGGCTTGCAGCACCGCTGTCACACCGCGAGCAAAGCCTAGTGGCACTTGGAATTCGCTAGCAGGGGCAACCAGCATTTCATAGGCTGCGTTCAGTTCAGGCAACGCTGCTAGCGTGGCGCTGCTCTCTTGTAGGCAGCGCAAGACCAATTCATAGAAGCCCTGGTCGCTCATCTCCAACATGCGGTTGCAATCCACATAAACAGCCAGAAACTCTTTTCCGGCCTCACCTAACTCTTGTGTCCAGACATCATTCTGGGCGAGCAGGCGTAACAGAGTTGATTTTCCCACATTGCTAAATCCCACCACCTGTACACATTCCACCGCGTAGAGGTAGTGTAATAAATTCTGAACATCGAGACGGCGCATATAGCTGCCATCATTGAAGCGAAGTGTGCGTGGCATAAGATGTTTTCGAACTTACAGGTGTATGACAGAAATTTAAGGGGTTCTCTAAATCGTGACTTATCATACTCCCATATACTCGAAAAAGCAGATCGCTCAATCGATAGAACTTCATCAATGTGCCAAGCTTTGATCTAACCACCGTCCCATGTGATTTGAGCCATGCGATTTGAGCCGTGGCGGGTTGTTTTGTGGTCGAAGCAATGTTACACTACCCATCCTTGTTGATAGCAGTTCTTGTTGATATTAATACGTATGGACAGTACGGTTGCGTTGTATGTTGAAAACCAGTGGGGGTGGCAAAAAGATGAGCAAAGTTGATCGCCTGTGTGTGCAGTGCGGCGAGGGAAATCCAATCGAGGCGCGTTACTGTGCCCGTTGTGGGTATGACAGCCAGGCTGCGCTCCCTGTGCAGCACTCTAATTTGCCCGCTGTAATTGGGCGAGCCGCATTGCCCGTTTTGGTTGGGGCTGCCGGGTTCGCAGTGCGCGCTGGATGGAAGCTGTTGCAAAGTCGCTTGGCGCAGGCATCTGTGTCCTCTGTCGTCAATGTGCCAGCGCAACCCTTTGCCCCGCCACCGTTATTGCCCCAGTCGATGACCCAGCAACAGACAAATCTCGCAGCGAATCGTCGAGCCAAGCGCACCGTTCACATTCGTTCTGCATGGTCAGTGAATAATGGTGACGGTGTTTGGCAACAAGGGACCTCGGAACAGACGATTGAATTTGAAGACTAAATTCGATCGGCAAAGCGAACCTATAGTGAAGTTCAGTAGAAACCCAGAATTTTATG
>JBBQIG010000081.1:0-12405 GCA_038324715.1 Anaerolineae bacterium
GTTGTAAAATCAGGGCCACGCATCTTGATGCGTGGCCCTGAAGAGTTTTGTGGCGTAACTCTATTTTCTACAATCTTTATTCCCTGCAATCAGTAATTGTGAGCAGTTAGTGGTCGTGCTCTGCTTCACCTTCGGCTGGCATCTGGTCTAGACCCAAGACGGGCACTGAGAAGTTGAGATCGTCTGCCCCCTCAAAGTGCAGTGTGACCTCCACCGTATCACCCTCAGCCAACGCCGACTTCAAATTTACAAGCATCAGGTGTACTCCGCCTGGCGCTAGCTCAATTGATTCATCAGGCCCAAGTATAATGCCATCGGTAATTTGGCGCATTCGTAACACGCCATTGTCATTGTCAGTGGTATGAATCTCCACGGCATTTGCTGCCGGAGTCTCTGCGCCAATGAGCGTTGCTTCCGTATCGCCACCATTGTGGAGCAAGAAATAGACTGCCCCCGTGCCACCCACTAGCGGTGCTGGGCGTGCCATTTGATCGTGAATATGGATCACTGCGGCGTGCGCGCCAGTGGCATCTTCATGGTCGCTATGTTGATGATCCGTGGGCTGAGGAGTGCTATCTTCTGCTGTCATCACATCATCCACCATATTATCCACCACAGCATCACCCACGATTTCTTCCTCGCTTGTGCGCACATCGAGATTGCGGTTAAAGCTGTTGCCGTTTGCCTCGGTCACGCTCACTGTGATGATCCAGTCACCCAGCATGGTGAAGGCGAAGGGGAGACGATATTCGCCATCTGCGCTGCCATCTGCTTCGTCGGTGGTCGCTTCTGCAAGCACAGGGACCATGCCCGCGTGATTCATGTTACCTTCCAGCGCCACCGTCGCATCGGTAATGGGCGAGCCATCAGGATTGTGGAGCCGCACGATCATGGCTTCCTCTGCGCGATCCGGCTGCAAGCTGATCTGAATATCAGGATTGTCATTCCTAGAGGCGGTCGTAGGTCTTTGGCACGCAGCCAACAGCAAAGAAATCAGGAGTAGCATAACCAACACTGGGCGTGCTACTCGCAGCCTACTTCGAACTCTATTGCGGAGGGGGTACCTCATTAACTTTCCTTCCATAAACATGAAACTGCGTTACTTGTCTACTTGCAATGTCTACTCTATAAGACGAAACACTCTAGATGGAGATATGATGTTTGCAACTTGCTGTTTTTATTGTAGCTCAATAACAATATTTATCGCCAATAGCTCATCTCTTACTTCAGCTTACCGTTTACGGTCTACCTAATAACCACGCTCAGGTTGAATTTTCTGTTGCAAGGGTTCACCTGCCAAAAAGCGTGTTAGGTTTGCCGCAAAGATTTCGGTAATGCGGTTGGCATTGTGTGGACTCATGCCACTGGTGTGCTGGCTGAGAATGACGTTGGGCATTGCCCACAGCGGTGAATCTGCGGGGAGTGGTTCGGGATCGGTTACATCCAACCCCGCGCCAGCAATCCAGCCTTCTTGCAGGGCTTGAATCAAGGCATTTGGATCGATCGAGCCTCCACGCCCAACGTTATAGATATAGGCGGTTTCGCGCATTGCTTGTAGTTCTGTTGCACCGATAAAGTGACGAGTCTCTGTTGTTAACGGCAGACAGAGCGCAATATGATCGGCTTCTGCCAGGGCTTGGGTTATTTCTGTAGGCAGGTAAAGCTTTTCGACACCGGCAGCAGGTCGCGTGCTGCGCCGCACACCAGTTACATACATCCCCAACGCTGCCGCTTTGCGCGCCAATGTGCCACCAATGTCACCCAAGCCAACGACACAGAGCGTTTGCCCATTCAATTCAAATTTGTCTTTCAACACTTGCTTTTGCATCTGACGCGCCTCGCTTTGTGCACGGATCATCGTGTGCAGCCCCGTTGCAAAGGCAAGCATGTGGCTGAGGATCATCTCTGAGATGGGATCGCCATGTGCTCCCGATGCATTGGTCAATTCGACACCGCGTTCCGGCAATTTTGCCTCTAACAGCCGATCCACTCCAGCCGTTCCAGCCTGCACCCAGCGCAGATCACGCGCCGCTTCCAGCGCGGGAAGTGGGAAGCGCTTGCTAAAGATAATTTGGGCTTGGGGAGCAACCTTGAACCATTCCGCATCTTCTACGCAAAAGTGGAAATCCACGTTGGGAAACTGGGTACGCAAGCGCGTCAGGTTGGCAGAACCAATCTCTTCGCCGATTAAGACGGTCAGCCTTGAATTTGAATTTGAAGCAGACATCACGAATTCCTGTCTAGTGGGCAGGTGGGTATTGAGAAACACAGAAAAACACAGAAAAACACAGAAAAACACAGAGCAACAAAACAATGAAAAGGGGCGTGGCTTGTGCCGCCGCCCCTTCACCTATACCATGAGATTCCGCAACTGCCAATCACCCGCGTGGTTGATACGACGTTTTGCCCCGTCTTCAGGGCAAATTAATGTTTATCCTTGTGGACTAGCCTCTGCGGTTGTGGATGCGGGTGATGGCGCTGGCGCATTCTTCACATAGGTGTCAAAGAATGCCACAGATCGTTGCAACGCTGTCCCCAGGTTGGCAGAAATGTTATGGTCGTCACCTGCATACGTATAGTACTCGGCTGTTTTATTGGCGCTCAGGATTCCGGTGTAAAGCAATTCGGAAAAGAGCACAGGTACGTCGGCATCGTTCGTACCGTGATGAAGTTGTATCGGTGCGGTTAGGTCGGCGAGATAATTATTGGCGGAAATAGAGGCCCAGAACTCCGGGTTCTCTTCGGGGCTGCCATACTCTTCCACCAAGACCTCGCGCCAGCGTCGGGCGCGTTGTGGAATCGAGGAAGGCATTCTGTTTCTGCGTGTCCACGATTCGAGCATGTCGGGATAGGATGCCACAACACCAGCCCAGATCACACCCGCCTTAATGTCATCGCGCACCACCATGGCTCTGGCTGTAATATAGCCACCCATCGAGTGACCCCATAACCCTAGGCGGTTGGGGTCTGCATCGGCGTATGCCTTAATTGAGGAGACGGCGTTGAGTACGTCGATCGTATAGCCAGGGTCGCTATATGCACCCACAGCTTCCCCTTCGGAGCTGGCATGGCCGCGATAGTCGGGGCGGAAGACAATATAGCCGTTGGCGGCAAAGGCGTCTTGATAGGCAATATAGCGTTCCGTTGGGCGATAGACAGTGGGCGCAATGTAGCCGTGATTAAAGACCACCACAGGCCAACCTGTCGCTGGTTTTACGCCTGAAGGCACAGTCATATAGGCATAAATCTTTAGACCCTCTGACTGATAGGAGGTTAAATAGCGGCTATAGTTGCTCCCTGCCCCCAATGTTTGCTCAATGACGATGGGGCTACCGGGATATTCTTGGCTGCGTAGATACTCAATGGTGAGCGGATGCGGGCCGCCTGGCTCCATGCGCGCTGCCCATTGTTCTTCAAGGGTGGGTCGATCGTCATCGGTGGTAGTGGCTGTTGTTGTACCCTGTGTTGCGGTAGAGGACGATGGCGTGGCGATGGGTGATGCAGGCTGGGTGGCAGAGGTGCTGCTTGGCATACAGAGCTTCCAGCCTACTTCAATCAGATTGGCGTTATCAATGTGCGCATAGGTGGTGTCAATGGCGGCTGCCGCGTTGGTTGCTGCAACGATCTGCGAAAAGGCTTGCTGGCTACCCAATTCTCGTGCAGATATGACTGATAGCGTCTCCCCAGCCTGGACAAAGACTGTCTGGGCGCAAACTGCTGCTTGACCCCATGCTGTGCTGGGCAGAATGGTCGTTGCCAGCAGAACTGTCAAGAGGAAACCAGTAAGTCGTTTATGGTTGTTTTTTGCACACATAGATAGGAAGTTCTTTCTCCATTAGAATCTTTTCAGTAAAATCCTTGCCAGATCTATTCAATTGACCGCTCTAGTTGGTGCGCTTGTGGGGTTTCTATCTGTTGCGGTAATGCATTGTTGTGCTAGGTGTTACTGTTGTGCTAGGTGATACAGACGTAAGCCTCAACATAAAGTAGCCTGTTTCTGCTGTCTGTATTGCGTACCCCTTGTTGAAGATACTCCTACTTTACCCAAAAAAGTTCAATAGTAGCTGAGAATTTGATAAGAGTTTTAGAACATAACCCTCTACGCACCACAGTCGCATGTGTATCCAATGTGCGTAGGCGCATATATCTACCCTACATCTGCCACATATCTACCATGTATCTAGGTAGTTGCAATGTATCCACTGGCTTTGATTTGTAGCCCGCATAAGTCGTTAGCCATAGAATTTCATCCTCGAAAACTCCTTCATTACTCGTGTGGAGTTTGCTGCGATGCGTTTGTATCTTTTTCCCTATCTCACTTTTCTACCGCTATCCATCGCCCCTGCCGCCCGTTCATGTCATACTGTTGGTGTCGTTGGATGCTAATGTCGAGCCACAATGACGTGGCTTGACCGTTTGACAAGTCATCGCTAGCGTTCAATGCAATCTACGGAAAATAACTCTATATTTCCGTTAGGAAGTCAGGGTGGCTGCAAAATGGTTTACCACCGTGACTGTAAGAGTAGGATGAAGGGAGTATGATATGCCAACGTTAAATGGAAAACGGGTTGCAATTTTGGTAGAGGATGGGTTTGAACAAGTTGAACTTACTTCACCAAAGCAGGCACTGGAAGAAGCCGGTGCCAAGACCCAGATCATCTCACCCAAGAGTGGTAAAGTAAAGGGCTGGGATCACACGAAATGGGGAGAGGAATTCCCTGTTGATGTGACGATTGAGCAGGCGAATGCAAATGACTATGATGCGCTGTTGTTACCTGGTGGTGTAATGAATCCGGATAAACTGCGTACTAATCAGAAAGCAGTTCAGTTTGTACGTAGCTTTTTCGACCAGCAAAAGCCTGTAGCATCTATCTGTCATGGCCCTTGGATACTTGCTGAAGCAGATGTCCTGAGGGGGCGCAAGGTCACTTCATATAATTCGATCAAGACTGACTTGAAGAATGCTGGTGCAAATTGGGTCGATCAGGAAGTTGTTGTAGACCAAGGGCTTGTGACAAGCCGCAACCCAGATGATTTGCCCGCCTTCAATCGCAAGATGATCGAAGAAATCGCCGAAGGAAAGCATGAAGCGCAACGGGCGTAAGCCGGTACGAGAAGTCGGACGGCTGACTAGGAATTTCATTCCTGATCGGAATTGCTCCTAGACCCACATGATGACCTGAATGATATATAGAAATAACGCTACACCTAGCTACAAAGCTGTAGCCAGAGAAGGAGAAAATTATGAATAGCGATACTATGAAGGGCAAGTGGAAGCAAATGCGTGGTCAGATTCAACAGAAGTGGGGTGATTTCACCAATGATGACCTGGATCGCATTGAAGGCTCGCAGACTGAGCTTGAAGGAGTTTTGCAGGAACGCTATGGATATACCAAAGAGCGTGCCAAGCAAGAAGCAAATGACTTCTTGAACTCCACTGAGACTTCCCGCAGATAGATCAGATTCTGTTGGAATCTATAGGGCGGTAACTTGTTAGAAAGCGATTGACCTCGCTACAGTTATCAATCCCTTAGGTAGTTAGAATTACAAGCTAGATCAAAAGAAGGAAAGGCGACTTGCGTCGTTTCCTTCTTTTGATCTAGCTTTTTAATATGCTTTTGCTATACGTTTCACCTTCTTCTACCTGTCGAGGCTTTTTAGTTGGAGAAACGCACGCAAAATAGCCCTGTTTTTCCCCATATCCTCTTCTGTATCTCTCCTTGCTTGTGATAGACTTCTGCAGAATTGAAATTTAGCTTACTATTTTGTCAGCACCGACAGCGCACATAGTAGCTCACAACCTACCAGTCCCCCATAAGTAAATCTATTTCAAAAGTCGACATCGACTCTTGATGTTTCCCTCTATCGCAAAACCACCTATGACAACTACCACGTAGGTGCACCGTCAAATAGGAGAGTGGCATATCAAAACCCTATATTTTCGCGCCCTAGGCGTTCTGCTAATTATTCTATTCGTCGCGTTCCGCAATTTTCCGCTTTTTGCACAGCAGAACGATCTGCCGCAGGATGATGCTGTGCAGAATGACTCGCAACTCTATCTCCCCACACTTGCTTCTGGGCACGATCTTCTTGCATTGTCCCCAGGAGGGACAATACCCCCAGTGGCTACACCGCCCCCCCCAGTAGATGCACCCACAGCGGCAGTTACACACCTTCTGACGGTGATGAACCAGGAGCATGAACGTGCGGGATGTGCGCCATTCACAACCAATTCCCTTTTAACAAGCGTGGCGCAGGCTCACAGTGAAGATATGGCTCCCGCGGTAACGCATAAAGGCACGGATGGCTTAAAGGCAGGTGAGCGACTTGATCAAGCCGGATATGGAACTGGCTATTGGGGTGAAAATCTTGCCATTTCCTCAGAGCCATCCTCTCAAGAACCCACTGAAGAAATGGCCGCGGAAGTCATGGCCGGCTGGTTGGCAGATCAAACGCGACCCTTCTATGCAGAGAATCTTCGCATCTGTGAATTTACACAAGTCGGCATTGGCGTGCATACACCTGCTGAAACAGCCCCAGGCAACCACTACTGGGTTGTTGTCTTTGCTGGACCTCTTGAACCCGACACTGCTGCTTTCACCCTGGACACAACCAGCCGCGCAGAGGTAGAAACTGCCTATCGCGATCTCTACCTGCCCACTTTAGAGATTCCAACTGGCTGGAACGGCAATCAGATAGGTTGTAGTGCAGGAACCACATCTGTCGAATATCAAGAGGCGATCCGCTTCCAGATCAACTATTTCCGCGCAATGGCTGGCGTTCCAGCGAACGTGGTATTGAGTGATAAGTACAATCAACTCGCGCAAGCTGCGGCACTGATCATGAGTGCCAATCGGTTTATGAGCCACGATCCATCACCGGCTTCACTTTGCTATAGTGAGTCAGGCGAGCAAGGTTCAGGGTCTAACCTCTATAATTGGACTACCACGTCATCTCTCTCCCCCATTGCTGAATATATTGAAGAACGTGGCGACAACGAAGCAGTGAATCATCGACGCTGGCTACTCATGCCAGAGCAGTATGTAATGGGAGTAGGAACTGTCGATCTGCTCGACGGTCTGGTGCCGAATCTTCCCTATGCTAATGCAACCTATGTACAGAGCGATTGGGTTATTTCCGGGATGTTGGGTGGGGGCTATCGTGGGGTACTTCACTCCTCAGATCTCGATTCATTTGTCACTTGGCCTCCCTCTGGCTACGTCCCCCATGACCTCATCTATCCACGCTGGTCAATTCAACACCATGATGCAGACTTCCAAAATGCCCAGGTGCAGGTCACGCTTGATGGCACTCCTATCCCGGTCAAAATTGAATATATAACCGAGACAGAGTTTGTGGGCATATCTTTGCCTTCTTCAGGATTTGTATGGGTTCCTGAAGTCGATTGGACAACGCTTGATATGTCGCAAGACCATCAAGTGCAGGTGGAGATTCGTAATATTAAGATTGATGGCAAGAGTGAAAATTTGGCTTACAGTTTAACCATTTTTGATCCTGCGGTAGAGTGAGTGAGTTTACTTTAAAATAACTGTTTTGGCTCGACCCTTCCTTGGAGTTTCAAGCTCCGAGGAAGGTTTTTACTCCAAGTGTAGGTGGCTAAAAGCTCCGTACACAACTCTGCAAAATTTAGCATCCCTACGTATACCCCACGGCATACCCCACGTCCACTATCCACACCCCGACGTCATGCATTTGTCTGATGACAAAGTAGATGTAGACCTCTATACTCCTTCAATTAGGACTCCGTCAATTAGACAAAGAGAGATTCGCTTATGGAACAATTTGAAGAACCGTCACAAGCGCGTGACCAAGCTGGCAAACCCTCTGCTTTTCAGCTTTCGCGTCGGGCGTTATTGCGCGGAAGTAGTGCTGTCACCCTGGCAGCGGGTGTCGCTGTGGTGGCGGACGAAGATGCTCATGCCCAAGAGGGATCGCCCCCAACCGCGATGCGCTCACCGCAACATGCACAAATCAATACTGCATCGAGCAATGCTGGCGCTCCACTCTTGCCTGGTACAGCCGTCATTGCTTTGAGCCGCATGGGGTTTGGTGCAACCGCTGCCCAGCGCGATGAATTTCGAGCCTTGGGGAACACGGATGAGGCGCGGTTGCAAGCTTATGTGGAGCAACAGTTGGTTCCTGCTAGCATTGACGACAGCGCCTGTGATGAAAAATTAGCTGCACATGGCTTTACCACACTCAGTAAATCTCTTGCCCAACTTTGGGCTGACCATGTGAAGGGTGACGCAGGTCGTTCTCTGCCCGCAGAAGAGGTAGAGAAGGCTGCATTTATTCGAGCCATTCACAGCAAACGTCAATTGAAGGAGCTTCTGGCAAATTACTGGCATGACCATTTCAATGTCTATGCTTGGGATTATTCCATTTCTCCTGTTTTCGTTCACTATGATCGCGATGTAATCCGCAAACATCTGCTGGGTAACTTCCGCCAGATGTTGGAAGCTGTGGCGCAAAGCCCAGCGATGCTCTATTACCTAGATAATCAATCTAATTCTGGTGATCGACCCAACGAAAATTATGCCCGTGAACTCTTTGAGCTTCATGTCATGGGTGCAGAAAACTATCTCGGTGTGCGTAGCGTGGAAGACCCCACGCTGAATGATGCGGACGGCAAACGCATCGGCTACATTGATGAAGATGTCTATGGAGCAACGACCTGCTTTACGGGTTGGCGTGTGAACACGGATACAGGCGCATTTGCATTTGATGAGAGTGCCCATTTTCCCTATGCCAAAGAAGTGCTTGGGGTGCGTATTCCCTCAAATCAAGGCATTCAGGATGGTAAGCAAGTGCTTGATCTGCTGGCTTTTCATCCAGGTTCAGCTCGCTATATCTGTCGTCGCCTTTGCCGTAGCTTGATCAGTGACAATCCACCTGAACGTATAGTTCAAGAGGCTGCGGATCTCTTTATTGCCAACAAGAATGCCCCAGATCAGCTCAAAATTGTGGTGCGCGCCATCTTGCTTTCACCCGAATTTCGCAACACCTGGGGCGAAAAGATCAAACGCCCCTTTGACTATTCCGTGGGTATCCTCCGTGCGCTGCTGGGAGACTATACCCCTGCCAATGACTTTTTCTGGAATTATGACGGCATTGGTCAGGCGCTCTTCAGCTGGCGTCCGCCCGATGGCTATCCCGATGATATTGAGGCGTGGTCGGGGACAATGCCCATGCTGCAACGGTGGCGTCACTGTAACTGGCTCTTTAACTGGAAGATTGGTGGAGAAGGCGCAGATGCAGAGACCTATCGTCTTCGCCCCGAAGTACAAACTCCTGGCAATCTGACAACTTCAGTCCAGTTGGTAGATTATTGGAGCCGTCGCATTTTGGGACAACTGCTGCCCGATAGCGAACGCCAATCCATCATTGATTTTATGGCATCGGGACGCAATCCCGAGTTTGACCTGCCCGCTGACCAGATTGCAGAGCGACTGCGTCAAATGGTCGCGCTCATCTGTTTGTCGCCCTCGTTTCAGTGGCGCTAGGTCGCCTCGAAAGGAACACTTTGAATGTTTAAGACTTCACGCCGCGGCTTTATGATTGGCTGCTCTGCTGCCATTGCCTCGATGACGGGCGGCTTAAGCTTTACTGCCTTTGGCGCTGCCGAAGATGAACCCAATCAAGATATTCTGGTGGTGGTCTTTTTGCGTGGGGGTATGGATGGTTTGAATGTGGTGCCACCCATCGGGGGCAGTGACCGCGGCCATTATCAAGAAAAACGCCCTGAAATTCAGATTCCAACGGCTTCGCTGCTGGGGCTAGATGAACGCTTCGGCTTGCATCCTGCCGCCGCGGCCTTGCATGGTCTCTATCAAGATGGACACCTGGCAGTTGTCCATGCCGCCGGATTGACCAGTGATACACGCAGCCACTTTGATGCCATGCAGTACATGGAACTGGGTACGCCGGATAGTAAGAGCAGCACCAGTGGCTGGCTCACGCGCCATCTGCAAACTGCGGGTAATCTGCCTCCAGAGATCATTATGCCAGCGATGTCTGCGGGCAGTCTGACAACAACCTCGTTGGCGGGAAGTCGCGAGGCAATTGGTATGCGTAGCCCCACAGATTTCAACCTGAACGGTCACTGGTATTATGGCGATTGGCAACGCCAAGCCATGCGCAAGATGTACACGGGGGACTCTTGGCTGCACGAGTCGGGCATCCAAACGCTCAATGCGCTGGATGTGATCGAGTGGAGCAACCCCGGTAGCTATACGCCTGCCAATGGTGCGCTCTATCCCAACAGTGGCTTTGGGCGTGACCTGCAATCTGTGGCACAGATGATCAAAATGCAGTTGGGGTTGCGGATTGTCACGGTAGACTTGGGGGGCTGGGATACGCACGAGTACCAGGGTGACAACGGCGGCGGCTACTTCTTTGACCAAGTGGAACAGATGTCAAACGGCCTCGCTGCCCTCTATACTGATTTGACGATGCACAATGGCACTGATTACACCAAGCGGCTGACGGTGGTGGTCATGAGTGAGTTCGGGCGCAGCTTTAACCAGAATGCCAGCCGCGGCACGGATCATGGGCATGGCAATGTCATGTTCGTCATGGGCGGCACGGTCAATGGTGGCAAGGTCTATGGGCAATGGCCCGGTCTTGCCAATGAGCAGTTGTATGACCGTCGCGACTTGCAGATTACGACCGACTATCGTCGCGTATTGAGTGAGATCCTGATTCGCCGCTTGGGGAATCCCAACCTGGGGACAATTTTCCCCACCTATGGCGATTACTCGCCTCTGGGCATTCTCAAGGGGGCAGACATTGCGCCAGTCTATGCCCCGGTCACTCCCGTTGACACACCACCCCCCGCGGGCGGCAACGGTTCTGCCGACGGCCAGCAACGTCTCTTTATCCCTGGCATCAAACGCTAGTAGGGTAGAGGTAGCACACACGTTGCGTTTGTCTGTCTAATCCAGGCACAGAAATCTAGACACAGGAAACGAACGGTTGTTCTTTTGCCGCCCATGTCGTATAATGCGACTGGGCGGTTTTTGCTTGCGCCCGACACCTCATCTTATCCATTGTCTTACCCGTTTTCACCAATCTGTCTGCCTTGCGCTTGTCTATTTGCTTGATGGAGGAATCATGGACAGTACATCGAGTATCGTTTCAACCATTCACTCGACCATTGAGTCACAGTACTTTACTGCCCTCGCCATGCTCGAACAAGCTGTGCAGAAGTGTCCTGCATCGGTTTGGGATGATGGGCAAGACAAGAATCGGTTCTGGCGCGTGGCTTTTCATACGTTGTTTTACACGCACCTCTATCTTCAGCCCAAGGAAGAAGCCTATGTGCCTTGGGCGAAACATCGAGATGAGGCACAGCATTTTGGGCCGCTCTTCCATGAAGGCAATCGCGAACCAGTTGTCGGTGATGGCTATAGTTGTGAGGAAATTTTGGAGTATATCGACTTCTGTCGTGACCAAGTAAAGCTGCAAGTGCCCCAGATGGAGTATACGGCTGCTTCGGGCTTTGATTGGCTTCCCTTGAATAAGCTGGAACTTCAGTTTTACAACATTCGCCATATCCAACAGCATACGGGTGAACTTTATGAACGGCTGGACAGCCGCGCTGGGATGGAACTAAACTGGGTTGGACAGGGAGTGATGCCTTAGAGTGCACTTGTATAGATGTGGTATATTTTCCCTAAAGTTCTATTCACCCACCAATCGTAAAACCCACAGAGCATAAAGGAGCCACCATGTCCTATTTCTACTCGCCCGAAGAACGCGCCCCCAAGACGCTTTTTGACGATGTAACTGCACGCACCTTTTGGGGTGAGAAGATGTTGATGTCTTTAGTAGACCTGCCTGCCCATTCGGTGGTGCCGCTGCATAGCCACCCTCACGAGCAAGTGGGCGTTTTGATTGAAGGTGAAGTGACTTTTACTGTCGGTGGCGAGAAACGCCTGCTCAAAACAGGCGATATGTGGGTCATTCCCGGTGGCGTGGAGCACATGGTTGAGGCGGGTGAGGAGCCTGCGCGTGCGCTCGATATCTTCAGCCCTGTGCGCGAGGATTATCAATATTGAGATTTGCCAAATTAAGACCTGGGAACAATTGAATCTTTGATCCGCACCAAGGTTGTGCAGTTGAGCAACCCTGGTGTTCTATCTTCGGGAGTCTCTAGTCACTTGGGGTGACCTGCCTCGAAGCTTGAGCTTCGAGGCAGGTGTACGCCGAAATAGTTATTCTATATTGGACTTTTGACAAAATCGGGCTTCAAAACTCAGGCGACGGACAGTGCTACCAGAGGTACGAATTGCGAAAAAGAACAATGCAACGAATTAACTCGAGGTTTGAGACGCAACTCGAATCTGCCCAAACTGCCAGTTAATTCTCGGTCGTTCTTCTGTG
>JBBQIG010000082.1:0-12307 GCA_038324715.1 Anaerolineae bacterium
CCGATGCCTCCTTGCATCTTCTTTTGAGCTTACCCCTTCTCTCTTCTCCCTTCCGTAATCATATTTGGAATTCCTGATAGACAGCCCGGTCCATTGACATTGCCCGCGCAATATCATATGCTTCATGGCAGCGCTTTCGACATTTTTCTTCTCAAATGACCTGTGTACTGACCCCCAAGCTGTTCTGGCTAATGGTGGCAGAACAGCTTTATTTTTTACCCCTAAAGGTATTACAACCAGCACATCTACTGAGTAACTGCTTATTCGATTAACTCTAAAGCTTCCCCCATTTAGGCAAGTAACTAGAACACCTTTATGTTGTGTTTTCGAACTTAGCAGTGCCTTTCTAGAATTCCGTATGTGCTGGCAGACTCCGCATCAATATAGTTGTTTTTAGCTTCGTTACCAAGGGCCGTATCCTACTTATTAGGCGCGAACCTCACTTCGAGGCGCATATCACTGCCCATGACTTCATGCTTAGTTTGCAACTTGCAGAATGAACGGGTGAGTTTTTTGTCTTATAAACAACGCAGATTAAGGTCGCACATACTGCTAATACGCTCATGCTTCAATTGTACAACTTTAATCCATATTTACTATTCGTTGTTTGAAAGGCAGAAATTGTATGCAGACGTCATATACTCCTCGCCGCATCGTTACTCTTATGGCAATGATAGTCACAGCCGTGCTGTTCTCTGCAGGAAGCAGCAGAGCGCAGATCCCCTACAATGTTTTCCTTCCGTTGTCCCTATCAGATTCAGCTAAGGACGATCCATTCCGTTCGGTTGAACTGGTAGCTCCTGAAGCTTCAATAGCTTCGGATGACGTCTTCTGGACAGCGGAAAGAATGGCGGAGGCGCAGCCTCTCTCAGAGACTTCTGCGCTCTCAGACGCCCAAGAAGCAGCGTTGGCGGAGCAACTCGATGCACTTGATGCTCGTTACCAACGTGTTGATGCCTCGGCTTCGGGCACCGAGGGAGGTGGTCTACCAGATCCTATAGCTGCTCAACAAGCTCGAAGTGAATTTCCTGATGCTTGGTTGTCACCTGATGATAACGTTGATGATTTTGCGCCTGCGGCGATAGATGGCACGCCCAGCATTTACACGCTTTACCTGGGTAATTACTATTCTCAGTCTTGGAAATCCTATCCTTATACGGCTATTGGCAAACTATACTTTAGCGCTGGCTACTGCACGGCATCAGTAATTCGTCCAGGTATCATCGTGACCGCAGCTCATTGTGTTTACGATACATCAACAAATAGATGGTATTCAAACTTTAGATTTGTTCCTGCTGAGCGTAATGGGACTGCACCATATGGAAGCTTTTCGTGGACAAATGTTCGTATCTTGAATGGGTACATTAATCTATCTGATTGGTCTGTCAGTGGCGGGCGGTATGACGTCGCCGTGATAAACTTGGCCAATAACTCGGCTGGTAGACCTGTCAATTATTATACTGGCTATCTCGGATCTATTTATGGACAAGGGTATGTCAGGAACGTGACTGAGATCGGCTATCCCTCAAATTTAACAAATGGCAGGTGGTACACGTACATCAGCCATGCTGAATCCTATCAGTATTCGACAGATGTGCTTGGGTATGGGGGTCGCAGTGGACCCGGTGCAAGTGGGAGCCCATCCATGCTTGCATATGCACCGTTCCAAGCAGGTAATATCAACCTAGTTAATGGCGTTGCAAGTGGTGTTAATCTTACCAGTCGTTGGATGACAGCTGCACGCTTTACTGCCACAAACTTCCGCGATCTTTGCAACGCTAGTGGCTGCGGGATTCCTTAGAATCGGCTGACTTTATGGGGATTTCGTTGGGGAAAGATTCTGCGTCACCGGTAATCTGTGAAATTTAGTTTTACAGGTAATCTCAGTAATTGATTTTGATAATCCAGCCCTGATTGCGCCATGCAATCAGGGCTGTTTGTCTCTTAGGCCATTACTGTTGCTTGCGCAGTGCGATATTCTTCCCAGCCACCGAGGTAACGCTTGAGTTTGCCATCTGCTAATTCCCAGATTTCGCGGGCGAAGCGTTGAATGAAGCGGCGGTCATGTGAAACTGCGATGACAGGGCCTGCAAAATTACTTAGTGCTTGCTCGAATTCTTCTAGCACATCAAGACTGATGTGGTTGGTCGGCTCATCTAGCAGGAGCAGGTTGGCGCGCTGGGTGAGCAGAGAGGCCACTTGGAGCTTGCATTTTTGTCCCACACTGAGCGCCGCTACAGGCTTGGCTAGTTCTGAGTAGGTGAAGAGACCATAGCCTAATAGCTCGGCTTTGAACTCTTCAAAGTCACCCACACGTCCGGCACGGAAGGTGTCAAAGACATTTTTGCGCGTATCGAGAGTCTGTTGCTCTTGGTCAAGATAGCCCAGGACTACACTGGGCGCGAGCGTAATGCTACCTTGATCTGCGTGTTCAACCCTCGCCAGAATACGCAAGAGCGTGCTTTTGCCTGCCCCATTTGGCCCGATGATGACGACGCGGCTGGTGGCATCGACGGTCACGCTCACCCCATCCAGAACAATCTGCTGTCCGAATTGCTTGTGCAAGTTTGAGGCACTCAGCGGTGTGCGACTGACCAGTTCCGTTGGGTCGAAGGTGGGATTGATCTCCAATACATGCGGTGGCTTGGGGATTGGCTCCTCTTCGATACGACGTAGCTTTTCCTCTGTAGCGTGTAGGTTTCGCGCCACGGCATCATCGACGCGTTGTGACTTGAAATATACAACAAATTTATCATTGTCACGTGGGGGACGGTTGTTGCCATGCCCGACTTGGCGCGCCTTGCCTTTGATGGCTTTACGTAGTTCCCAAATTTCCTCTTGCTGTGCCCAATAGCTCTCCTCCCACTTGATCCGTTCCTGCGCCTTGACCTGGGCATAGAAATCATAGTTGCCTGAATAGAGTTTGGCTTCTTTGCTCTGTTCTACAATCTCGACGATTGCATTGACTGTCTGGTTGAGAAATTGACGATCATGTGAAACTGCCAAGAGACCGCCGCGAAAGTCGCGCAGATAGCCTTCTAGCCAGGCCAGTGCACCGAAATCCAGATGATTGGTCGGCTCATCCAAGAGCAACAGATCGGGTTCTTGGAGCAAGAGTGCTGCCAACCCCACACGCGACTTTTCACCACCAGAGAGGGTGCCGACAAGTCGCTGGCTGTCGATGTGGGCAATTTGTAAACCGGCGAGAATTGTCTCGCGCCGGTGCTCCACCTCATAGCCGCCCTGTCGCTCGAACTGTTCACTCACCTGCTCATACTCCTTTAGCAGCGCATCGAGATTGCCATTGGCTGTCGCCATAGATACCTCGATCTCACGCAGCCGCGCCTCCAACTGTTGGATCTCGTCGAGCGCAGCCAGGATCAGTTGATCCACGGTCAGGTCGTCTGCACCATCCAGCAGTTGCGGGAGATAGCCCAAACGCGTACCCGGCTTTAATGCAATGGTGCCACTGTCTGGCTCTAGCTCGCCCACAATAATTTTGAGCAATGTAGATTTGCCCACGCCATTGGCACCGACTAAACCCAGCTTTTGGCCTGGGTTGAGGGCGAAGGATACCTGATTGAGAACTTGGTTGTCGCCATAGGTTTTTGAGATTTGATGTATGCCTAAAATCATAGAACTACCTCCTGCTGGGTAAATAAAAATAGCCACAGGGTTGCCTGTGACCTTTTTGTTGATCCAGTAGGAGGGTTGATCCTCTAGAATATGTACTGGTTGTCTGCTTGTGATGGAGCGCATATGCGCGGCAATCGACGTGACAACCAGCACAAACAAAAACGGCCACAGGCGGGAATGCCTGTGGCCGTTGCATGTGCATCGTTACCATCTACCGACGAGTCGGTACGCAGTTCCCGGAGAGGTGTTGAGTCGCTTGTGCGATTGTCAGCATCTTCACGTTTGGAAGTTCCTCGAATAGCCCTGCAAATGGTCGATCTTGTAAATTGCGCATCAAACTGATTGTTGGAGCTTATTCCTACATAAACTTCAACAGACGCGAGTCTATCATAGCGCCAGCTGAAATGTCAAGGTAGAAATTTCAGCTTTTGTGAATCCGCACATAAGCTTTGACATTCTAAGCTGTTTCTACTAGGCTTGCAGGGTCAAGCAAGCGGCACGAAGTTAAATTTGCCTTCTCTTCCTCACACTAAAATGGGCGATTCCATGAAAATTCAGGACATTTGCACCTATCCCTTGCGTAGCCAGTTAAACCAACGATTCTGCTATTCACAGAAGTGGTTTACCCATCGGACGGCTTTGTTGGTCAAGGTAGTAACCGACGAGGGCGTGGTAGGTTGGGGGGAGGTATTCTGCCACGACGCACCCTGGGCGATTGCCTCCTTAATCGACAGAACTTATAAGCCACTGCTAATCGGCAAGAACCCACTCGATATCGCGGTGATTTGGGACTTCCTCTATAATTGGACGAAGGATTATGGGCAGAAGGGTCTCACCACGGCTGCGATCAGTGGTATTGATATTGCCCTGTGGGATATCTTCGGCAAAGTGATGCAGCAGCCGGTCTCGCGGCTGCTTGGCGGACTTTTTCGCTCTCAAGTTCAGGGCTATGCCACTGGTATGTATGGCGTGGACGATCCAGATCCCGCAGCGCGCCTAGCCGAGGAGGCAGCTCGCTATGCTGAGAAGGGCTTCTTGGCGATGAAAATGAAAGTAGGCTTTGGTCTTCAGGAGGATTTGCGTCGGGTTCGTGCAGTTCGCGCGGTGATTGGTGACCAGATCCAGTTGATGATCGATGCCAATCATGCCTACGACGCTTCGACGGCGATCCGCTTGGGTCGTGCCCTGGAAGCCTATGATATTGCCTGGTTTGAAGAACCGGTTTCACCTGAAGACCTTGATGGTTATCGAGAAGTGCGTCGTGCGCTGTCGATCCCAATCGCTGGAGGGGAAGCCGAATTTACACGATATGGCTTTCGCGATTTGCTTACTGGAGGGTCGATTGACATTGTTCAGCCGGATATCTGTCTCTGCGGCGGCATTTCTGAAGGCAAGAAGATTGCTGATCTTGCGCGCACTTGGCACGTGCGCTGTCTGCCGCATGTCTGGGGCACGAACATCGGCTTGGCAGCTGCACTCCACTTCATTGGATCGCTGCCCGATACGCCGCCTTCTCTGAACCCAATGCCTATGCTCGTGGAACTGGACCAGACGGAGCACCCGCTACGCAACCTTACCCTTGAGCCGATTCCACTGGTAGATGGGTATATCCAAGTACCCCAGGGTCCAGGTCTCGGCGTGGAGGTGGATGAACACCTCGTGGCAAAGTACCGGCTGGATTGAACGGCGAATTTTGCAGCTATTCCGCTCTGAATTTGATAGTTTGTGATTGCCCTGTTCTATGGGCGACGCTTGCGCTTGTCAGGCGATTGCGTTGGTGGGGCAATTGGTGATGTAGTATGCGCTTGCGACTCGCTTAGTGTGCAGCAAGCGCTGCTGTTTCAACGCACCCAGTGGTCATGCTCCCCAAAGGTGCGGCATAGCTGTACACAGTAAAAATAAAGAAGATCGCACAGAATAGGTAGAGGGTTAGCAGAATAAAGAGTGTGCGCGCTAGAGGTTGTTGTAAGGGGGCTGTTTGAGCAGGCAGGGTGGCTATGCTCGTGTTCATGCCACTGGTGATTCTTGTGGTCATGAATGGCTCATCCACTAGGCGACCATAGAAACGGGCTGGATAGGGATCCTCGCGCATGAGATGTCTCCTTTTGAATGGAAATTGAATAGAAAGTCGATTTGAAGTTACAAACTTAGAGCTACAGAGGGTACTTCTGAAAGTATAATCATACTTGCCCAGGCGTCAAACAGCTTTTACGTGCTAAAGCTGGGTGGCGTGGATAATGAAATGAAGAATGATTGGCGGGTGCATGCCGTTGTGCTATGATGCTGCGGAGAACTATGGCTGCTGATTTGCCTGGTATTTATTGTGTTTACGCGGCATCCTGGTTGTACTTCTCGCTTTGATCCTCACCTATTTCACAAACAATTTAGACAGATGCTGCTTGTAACGAGTGGCTATCAGGAGGCAGCAATGGCATGGGTTCCAGTCACTTCGTATTACTTGCGCTATAACACTGCTGACAAGCAGCCAATCGTGGGCATCTATTGTCGTGAAGGGGGCGCAAGCGAGGGTGAACTGCTGGGGCAACATTTCCTGGTTTCAGCCGAAGACGCGCTTTTCTTGGGGGATATGCTCCGCAACGAGGGGCCAGTCTACTATGAAATTGAGACAGGCGCATTGGCATCGGGCAAAGAGAAGATTGGCGAAGGGGACGGGCTACCGGCAAGGTAGAGGTCTTGCTCTGATTAGTCATGCCCCTCCCAAAAGGCAATCGCTTTTGGGAGGGGCGTGGGTACCTGTGAAAGTTGTTGCGTAGTCTATTACCCAGTGTAGTGATTAGTGTTCGTGTTGTGAGAGATGATCGTGTAAGGGCGTGTGCCGGTGGAACTGTCCGCCACGGTGCATCCTTTGGTGTAGTTGATTATGGGCTGATTCAAGGGTTGCACGCAGTTGCTTGAAACGTTGGGCCGCGGGGCGTGGCGCGAGCGTGTCTACATAGGCAATGGCCCCTTCGATCTGCTCCAACACGGTCATGGCATCGGCCTGTGAATAGATTGGCTTGTCGCCCACAAGCAGTTGTATGGCACTGGTGTGCGCTGCCAGCTCGCCCTGTTTACCTCGATAGCTGCCCCGTACTCGTAGTGCAATCCAAGTAGAATCCGTAACGCGCACCTGGGTTGTGCCTGAAGCCGTCAGTGCCTTACCCGTATCCACAGAATCCACTGCCAAACCACCTACCACGACTTCTACCTGATCGATGGGCAGGCCGACTGATTCGACGCGCCAGGAGACATTCACTGTGCCGCCTGTTACAGGCAGTTGAATTTGACTGCCTGGTGCTTGCCCTTCCACCAGAAGCTCGGCAAGAGGGCCGACGGTGACAAAGGTATTTCCCGCGCGCATCGCCTCCATCCAATTTTCGTAGGTAAAGTCGCGGTCGCCCATGTGCGTGTAGGTGCGAATGCCACCCAATAGCGAGGCTGCTGCCATTTTGTCGGAACCACCACAGAGCGGAACTTGATAGCCCAGGTTGAGATATTTATACCAGTCGGCAATACCATAGGGGTTGATCTGGATGTTGTTTGGGTTGAGCGGGTTGAAGGTCATCAACTCCATTGCGTTAATCAATCCCAAGACCACATCGGCGGCACGCTCCAATTGGGGATTGGGTGCATGGGGCATCACGGTCAGACCCCCTTGGGCAATACAGCGTTGCGCCCATTCTGCCATCGTGACTTCCAGCGGATCGCCCAGCGCTGATTCTGTTGGGCCTCCGGTGCAAAGTGGATGGATCATCTCGCCCTTATAGCCGAGCAGCGAGATGTGTCCCAAGACCTGCATGCGGTTTTCGGTGCCGACACGCACAAGAAACTCACCGTCGCCGCCAAAGTCACGCGCGCCAATCGTGCTCTTGCCATCAAAGTCAGAGACGTTGCTGTACATCTCGCCCCATTGGCTAGCCAACAGATTGACGACATGCACACCTTCGGCTTTACCCTCAAGCAGCGCGGTTTGGGGGCTGAGGAAGTGGACATGGGTATCGGCTGTGACCCACCCCGCCTCGCGCCAATGCAATACTTTCTCAAGCTCAAAGGTGAAACTGTCGCTCTCTGCGGTAACTTCAATCGACGTGCGGATGGGCGCGACTTCATAGCCACGAGTAATCTCTACATGGACTCTACCTAGCGGGAGATCAACCTCGCAGAAGCCATCTACATAGGCATATTGGTTATAGAGGTTTGCAAACTCGCCATAGTTATCCTCGAACCAGAAACTGTTGACCTTGCGATGACGACCGCGTGGGGGCAGATATTCACCTGCCGCCCCATGGAGATGAAGGCGGACGGTTGTCGGTTGACCACTCTCTTTTTCGACAATGTGAATATTGACCGGGCGATGGGCTGGCTCGACAGGGATAATACCATTACTAGCGTCACTGTCTCCATGCTTGCCATCCTCGTTCAGATCATAGGTCACGAGACCATTGGGTGTTGTCAGATACAACTTCGCTTGGGGATGGGCAACGTACTCTACAATCACGGCATCGGTGGCGCGCGTGGGCTGCACAACCGGCGTTGCTGACTGCCACGCTTCCAGGTCATAATCGAGCGCCGCGCGTGCAGAGATCACGGTGCCTAAATCCATGTCAAGCCCGTCTAGTTCTGCCAATCCGTTAAGTGTCACCCCTTCTGGCAGCGTGAGGCGCAACTTGCGACGCAACGTGGGACGCAGGGGATGGTCTGCCAAGTTGGTTGCGCTAATGGCATAGACCGCCGCGTGCTCTTGTCTGGGATTCAGCACAATCTGGGCAATGGGCTTGTCGGGATGCGGATTGGGCAGGGCATAGATCCAGAGTTTTTCGGGGCTTCGTTCGCGACCAGACGCGGTTCGAGTTTCGCTGGTGCCATAAGGGACGCCTGACAGACGCTGCAATTGGATTTCCTCCGTAGCGTTGCGAAAGACGCCTGGTTTTTGATGGGGCATGGCAGCAAAAGCACTTGCACCCCATTGAATCCGACTTTGTTGAATGGCAAAGCGGCGTAGAATGGGGACGTCAAGCCGTTCGCCCTCTGCGTATTCAAGCGTATAGTCCGCTACATGGTCGCCCAACTCATTGCCGTCCACAGAGTAGTCGGCAAAACCGTCTTGATAGTTGGTCACGCGGTCGGCAACGGCATGAACAAAGAGCAAGTAGGTAGCTTTCAACTGATCGACGGGAATGGATACGGCTTCTTCTGCCAAGAGAATGACATTGGGCTGGCTGGCAGGGCCAAGTTGGAAGGGAATGCCGAGCAGGTTGGTGTCTCCGTGGGAGTTGAGTGTGTCGGCGGGTGTGCGCAAGGATTCATCGAGCGCAGTTCGCTTGACGTTGTAATGGGCAGTTAAATCGAGTGGGGTAAAATGAGCCGAGGCAGGAATTTGCATGTCCGATAGCCTTTCGATTCGAGTAGGTGGAGATGGGGTGTGGAGATAGAAAGCATGGTAACATAGGGTGAATACTCTGCCAATCAATTCGCTCTGTTCTGCCGCTGTGTAACTTTTCGCGCTGCGGTCATCCTGAGCAGCTTTTCATTCCGAGGTGCATTATGCGTATTGGAGCCGTCTTTCCCCAAACCGAGTTTGGCAATGATCCGATTGCAATTCGCGATTATGCCCAAGCTGTCGAGGCATTGGGTTACACCCATGTGCTCGCCTATGATCATGTACTGGGGGCAAACCCCAATCGCCCTGGTGGGTGGAATGGGCCTTATACCCATGAGACACCTTTTCAAGAGCCTTTTACCCTGTTTAGCTTTATGGCTGCGGTGACAACAAAGCTTGAATTCGCTACGGGTATTATCATTTTGCCCCAGCGTCAAACTGCGCTGGTTGCCAAACAAGCTTCCACGCTGGATGTGTTGAGTGGGGGGCGGCTGCGCTTGGGTGTGGGTATTGGCTGGAACGAAGTGGAATACATTGCGCTCAACGAGGATTTTCATAACCGAGGCAAGCGCTTTGAGGAACAGTTGCAGGTGCTCAATGCATTGTGGACAGAGCCGCTTGTCAATTTTGCTGGCAAGTACCATACCATTCCTGATGCGGGGCTGAACCCAATGCCTGTACAGCGCCCGATTCCTCTCTGGTTTGGCGGTCATGCCACAGAGATGCTGCGGCGTTGTGCCAAGTGGGGTGCGGGGTGGATGCCCAACTATCGCACTGCGAAAGAAGCTGCGCCTGCGCTGGCAAAGCTAGATGAGTTTTTAGCGAATGCAGGGCGCAGCCGTGATGACTTAGGTTTGGAGCCACGTATTGGCTATGGCAAAGGTTCAGAAGATGGTTGGCGCGACCTGATTGATGGGTGGTGGGATTTGGGTGCGACGCATCTGACCATTAATACAATGGGTTGTGGCTTTGCACAGCCAGAGGCACATATCAATGCGCTGCGCCATTTTGCCGAGAGTGTACTGCCTGCTTACGGCTCGCATTAATTGACATAACATTGTTTGGGGGGGAATTGTGGCTGCGACCTATGATGCAATTGTGGTGGGTGGCGGAATTGTGGGTGCCTCTGCTGCCTATCACCTGGTGCGTGCAGGAGCCAAGACACTTTTGATTGATCGCCACGATCCAGGGCGCGCCACAGATGCTGGAGCTGGCATTTTGGCCCCTGAGATGAGCCAGACGGAATCTGACGCGTGGTTCAAACTGGCAGTGGCGGCAGTGGACTATTACCCGCACTTGATTGAGGCGTTGCAAGCTGAGAATGCTGGGGAGACCAGCTATGCACGCTGTGGAATGCTCCAAGTGGCGGCAACCGAAGATGAGATTCCGCAGTTCGAGCAAGCAGAGCGTGTCATTTTAGAACGGCGTGAGCAACGGGGCAAGCCATCCGAGGCGGATCTGCATCGAATTTCGCCCAGTGATGCACGCGAACTTTTTCCCGCATTGGGCCATGTCCATGCTGCCATCTACTACCGCCATGCGGCGCGCGTGGATGGGCGGCTGATGGATCGCGCACTGCTGCGCGCGGCAGAAGGGCGCGGCTTGGAGATACGCGAAGCCAGTGTCAGTGGCTTTGCGCGCGAAGGTGACAAGGTGACGGGCGTCACGGTGGGCGATGAAACAATTTATGCTGGAACAACCATTGTTGCTGGCGGCGCATGGTCGTCAGCATTTGGCGAAGCGTTAGGTGTGCAAATTGCGATTGAGCCTCAGCGCGGGCAAATTGCCCATTTGGAACTGGCTGGCGAGAAGACAGAGAATTGGCCGATTGTCAGCGCCTTTCACGGGCATTATTTGGTTCCTTGGCCGAACGGACGTGTGGCAGCGGGGGCAACGCGTGAGACCAATTCTGGCTTTACTGTGACGACCACTGCGATTGGTGTGCGTGAAGTGTTGGATGAGGCTTTGCGCGTGGCACCAGGATTGGCAACGGGCAAGTTGCTTGAGGTGCGGGTGGGGATGCGCCCCTATACCAAAGATCGGATGCCTGTGCTGGGGCGAGTGCCAGGGATTGATGGGGTGTTGCTGGCTGCCGGACACGGGCCAACGGGTCTGCAACTTGGCCCCTTGAGTGGCAAGGTAGTCGCCGAGATGGCACAGGGGCAAGTGCCCGATGTGGACCTAGCCCCGTTTAGTGTAACAAGATTTGGATAGGAAAAGTTTTAGCGGTCAACGCCTTCTTCCCAATGCACAAGCAGTGGGTCGAGTTCAGCCCAGAAGCTTTCGGGGATGGGAAAGGCGGCAGCGTGTGCGTTCTCAACGGCTTCTTGGGGGAAGCGTGCTCCGGGAATGGTGGCGGCAATTTGTGGATGGCGCACGCACCATTGCAGTGACACTGCGACCAGTGGAATATTGTGGGCTTGGCAAAGAGCTTGGATTTTGCCCACATGCTCCTGACATCGTTGGCTGTAATTGCGGTCAAAGTAGTAGGCTCCTGGAATGGGGCCAGTCGCCAGAATGCCACGTTCCAGCGGGGTTGCAATCACCAACCCTACATTATGTTTTTCTGCTGCGGGCAAGATGCGGTCGGCAGCAAGCAGGTTGAGTAGACTCCAGGCGCGAGGCACTACCGCCGCGTCAAACTCCCCACTTTCAATCAAAGGTGTATTGGTCTTTGGGTCGTCGGAAGCTGTGCCGATGTAGCCGACAACGCCCTCTGCTTGCAGCGAACGTAGCGCTGCCAACGCGCCGCGCTTGCCCATGATCGCTTCCCAGGGCACACCCATTGCGTCGTGAATATAGACGACCTCAAAGCGATCCATGCCCAGGCGGCGTTGGCTGGCTTCGATGCTGCGTAGGATGGCGTCATAGGAGAAATCATAGCCTTGCAGCGTGCGTCCCGCTTTGGTGGTAACAATGACCTTGGCGGCAAGGTCGGGGCGTGCAGCCAGCGCGCGACCGATAATTGTCTCACTACGTCCACCGCCATAGAGCGCGGCGGTATCAATGAGTGTGCAGCCTGCTTCAATGCCTTCATGGATGGTTTGAATGCCCAATTCTTCGTCGAGAGTGGCAATTAACTCTTCATAGCCAGCCGCCTGCTGGTTGAGATTGGAGAGACCGAGAAAGGCCGTGCCGATTCCCACAATCGAGACGGGCACTCCTGTGCGTCCGAGAATTTTTGTTTGCATAGTTCCCCTTGGCCCTGCTTGCTCGCGCAAGAGGACAAATAAACAGTGCGAATTATTTGTTGGATTTAGAACAACTGTGATGGTGCTGATTATGCGTTAC
>JBBQIG010000083.1:0-12292 GCA_038324715.1 Anaerolineae bacterium
GCGCACCTTCAAGCACAGTGTCACTCTTGCCAAGTGCTGACGATGCCATTGTCATTCGCCCCATGTGCTATCTTAGCTTTAGCTTTGACCACCGCATTTTGGATGGTGCACGCGCAGATACATTTGTCGCGCATGTAGTGAAGAAGCTGCAAGAGTGGTCGCCTGAAGCGAACTAGAAATTGTCTCGAAAATGTCATTCCGAGCAGAGCGAGGAATCTCTCTGCCTGCCTCTGTCAGGAGAAGGGAGAGACCCTTCGCTCTGCTTAGGCTGACAAAATTGATTTTGAAATCACCCGTAGTTAAAGCAGTTTAAAATCGTATATTCCTAAGAAGTGACGAATTTTCAGGGATGTGGGATTAGATGTACAAACATCAGTCACAAAATTACTGAAACCACAAGTCGACTTGTGGCAGTATGGAGCACATTCAATATGTACCAGGCTCTAGAAAACGCTTAGGAGAATTGAGAACTAATGAGTAGCTATGATTATGATGTTGTTGTGCTAGGTAGTGGGCCGGGCGGTTATGTAGCCGCAATCCGCGCCTCGCAACTAGGTTTAAAAACAGCTATTATCGAACGCGAGAGCCTGGGTGGGGTCTGCTTAAATTGGGGCTGTATTCCGACGAAGGCGCTGATCCACAACGCTGAGGTGCTTGAAACCTTGCACCACGCTTCAGATTTTGGCTTTACCTTTGACAATCTGACCGTTGATTGGGGCGCAGCGGTGAAGCGCAGCCGCGATGTGGCAGGACGGCAGACCAAAGGCGTTACCTTTTTGATGAAGAAGAATAAGATTGACGTGATTGATGGGCATGGCACCTTTGTAGACGCCCATACGCTGGAGGTAAAGCCTTCGGAGTATCTGCCAGAAGCCAAAACGCGTACGGTGACTGCTGCCAACATCATTATTGCGGTGGGTGCGCGCGCACGTGGCTTGCCTGGATTAGAGATTGATGGTGATCGCATTATCCAATATCGCGATGCACTGGTGTTGAAGGAAGTGCCCAAGAAGATGATTGTGGTTGGCTCCGGCGCAATTGGCATGGAGTTTGCCTATGTCTATCACAACTATGGCTCCGAAATCACGATTGTCGAGATGCTGGATCAATTGCTCCCGCTCGAAGATCCTGAGGTGTCGGCAGAAGTCACCAAGGAATATAAGAAGAGTGGCATCAAGGTGATGACCGGCACGCGCACAGAGAAGGTTGAGCATACGGAGAATGGCATCAAGGTCACGGTGAAAAATCTAAAGACCGAGGCGCTTGAGACGCTGGAAGCCGATAAGGTGCTGGTGGCGACTGGTGTGCAGACCAACACAGACAAGGCGGCGTTGGACAAGGCGGGCGTGAATATGGATAAGCGGGGCATGGTGGAGATTGATGCCAACATGCGTACCAATGTTCCCAATATCTACGCCATTGGTGATTGC
Organism: Anaerolineae bacterium; assembly: GCA_038324715.1. Taxonomy (GTDB): domain Bacteria; phylum Chloroflexota; class Anaerolineae; order Caldilineales; family Caldilineaceae; genus QEUY01. The sequence continues at coordinate 1,431 of JBBQIG010000083.1, forward strand.
ACAGGCAAGTTGGCACTCGCCCATGTTGCTAGCGCACAGGGCATTGTTGCGGTCGAGACGATTGCGGGGGTGGAGACTGTGCCCATTCCAAACGAGCGCTATATCATGTTGCCGCGCTGTACCTTCTGCAATCCACAAGTCGCAAGCTTGGGATTGACCGAGGCTCAGGCCAAAGAGAAGGGCTATGAGATTAAAGTCGGCAAGTTCCCCGTGATGCCAAACGGCAAAGCCCAGGCTTTGGCAGCCAAAGTTGGCTTTGTTAAGATTATTGCGGATGCGAAATATGGGGAAATTCTGGGGGCGCATTTGGTTGGCCCAAGCGTGACCGAGCTTTTGCCGGAATTGAGCTTGGCCCAATTTATGGAGATTACCCCTGCCGAGATTGCACGAACTGTTCATAGCCATCCAACGTTGAGTGAGTTGCTTATGGAAGCAGCGCACGCGGTGGAAGGGCATGCGATTCATCTCTGATTGAGTCTAGCTTCGGAAATAGACCTTCCTCGGAGCGGCCCAAAGGGCTCCCCGCTCCGAGGATGGTTTCTTGGCACGTTGTAGAAGAAATTGGTGGCTGTGGACGAATCGCGAGAGAAGTGGGCGCAGGCGGCAGTCCCTCTGGATTTGGCTGTTCGTTTTGCCGAAACTGATTTGATGGGTGTGGTGCATCATGCCACCTATGTGATCTGGTTTGAGGCAGGACGGGTGGCTTGGATGACGGCGGCGGGGATGCCTTATACTGAGGTTGCGGCGACAGGTCATCATTTTGCTGTGACAGGGGTACAGGCAGAGTATCGAGCCGCTGCTCGTTTTGGCGATGTGGTACGGGTGGTTACACGGTTATCAAAGGTGCGCAGTCGCCAAGTTAGCTTTGCGTATGAGGTGCGTCACTCGACTCGTGGCGAGTTGTTGGCGGTTGGCTCCACCGAACACATTTGCGTTGACCTAGATGGACGCATGGCGAAGATTCCCCAGATCGTGGCTGTGCGATTGGTTGCTGGTGCAGAGCAGTTGGCGAGTCAAGTTTAAGTTCAAGAGCTACCCTTTTTGATCTCACTGTTTTGATCTCATTGCAGGGTAGCGTCATCGGAGGCGGATGGGCGGGATGTACATTGTTTGTATGAGAGTAGAGAGACGATGATCCACGTTGAGCAGCACGGTCCTGTTTTGGCAATTCGGATGGCGCGCGGCTTTTTGGGGAGACCCTTGGTCTGGACAACGGCTTATTGGGTTGATGGCTTGCTGATTGACACAGGCCCGCGTTGTACGGTCTCCGAATTGCTTAAGATATTGAGCCAACTCCCCGTTAACCAGATTGTGGTCACACACGGGCATGAAGATAACATTGGTGGGCTGGAGGATATTCATTCGCGTTTTGCCGATGCCCCCATCTATGCTTCTTATCATGCGCTGAATGTGATCCAAGAACCCACACGGCTGCGCTTGCCACTTTACCGGCGCTTAGTTTGGGGCGTACCCAAGGCGATTAAGCAGGTGCGCGCCCTGGATGATGTGGACAACAGACTCAAAACCTCCAATTATACCTTCCGCATTGTTGAAACGCCGGGACACAGCCGCGATCATATCAGCCTCTTTGAGCCGACTCAACGCTGGCTCTTTTCGGGGGATGCTTTTGTGGGCGGAATTGAGCGAACTTGGACACGTGAAAGTGACCTCTTTGGTGTGGTTGGCAGCTTGCAAACGTTGATGAGCTTGCGCCCTGAACGCCTTTTTCCCAGCAGCGGCGAGGTGAGGCGCAATCCACGACCAGAAATTGCCGAGAAGATTGGTAACTTGATGCGCTTGGTCAAGGAAGTCTCACGGCTGGAAGCTGCGGGTATGAACGTGGATGAAATCGTGACTTGTCTATTTAAGGGTGAGTCTCCACTGCGTTTGTGGACGGGGGGGCATTTCTCGGCTGCCAATTTGGTAGAGGCCTGTCGTAGCTATAACGCGCTGATGGCTCCATTCACTGGCGATGATCTGACAGATAGCTTGCCAGCACATTTGCAACAAGTTGCTTCTGATTCCCCTGACTCCTCTGCCAACGAATCTGCCGACCGTGGCGATATGGTGCGCTAGCTGGCGCGCTGGTTCGTGTGAAATGGGCGTAGTGCTATACTAGCCGCTGGCTGTTTACCGATCAATTATCTGCCGGTCATTTGCCGTCCCCTGCGGCAGAGCGGATCTGGAGAGGAGAATCTATGCGTGTATTGGTGACTGGTGGTGCGGGTTTTATTGGGTCTCATCTGGTCAACGAACTTCAGCGGCGAGGTCATTACGTGCGGGTTTTGGACGACCTGAGCAGTGGTGATCCTACTCGGCTATCCGATGGCATCAATCTAAATCGGGGTGATGTGCGTGATGTGCCCAAACTGTGGTCGTTGCTGCAAGGGATGGATGTTGTCTATCACCTGGCGGCACGCATCAGTCTCCCTGCCTCCGTTCTATATCCACGTGAGTATAACGATGTAAATGTCGGTGGCACGGTCTCGTTGTTGGAGGCTTGTCGAGATGTGGGCAGTATCAAGCGTGTAGTCTTGGCATCCAGCGCCACTGTCTATGGCGAGCATAGCCAGCAGCCAGTGGACGAGAAGATGGCGACGTATCCTGCCTTGCCCTATGCGGTCTCTAAGATTGCGTCAGAGCAATATCTCTTTACAATGGGGCGGCTGAGTGGATTTGAGACTGTGGCTTTGCGTATTTTCAATGCCTTTGGCCCGGGTCAGCCATTGCCTCCTGTTCATGCGCCTTTGATCCCGCATATGCTGCAACAGATCGTGGGCAAGGGATCGATGGTGATCTATGGGGATGGTAGCCAGACACGCGATTTTGTTTACATTGATGATGTGGTGGCTGCACTGATTAGTGCAGGACAAGCTATAAATGTGGACCGGGAGATTATTAACGTTGGAAGCGGTGTGGAGACTTCGGTCAACAAACTTGCCTCCACCATGAGCGCGATCACGGGCCATAAAGCCGACCTGATTTACAATCGGGAGGCGGGTGGCGGATTGGCGCGCTTGGTGGCGGATTTGACCAAAGCCAAACAACTGTTGGGTTTTGCTCCACGCACGCAACTTGACGCTGGTCTACGCAAACTTTTGGAAATTGATCCAATCTTTGCTCGCAGAAAGCGAAAATTTCCGTTGACTCAGTTAGGGCACGGATCAACATAAATCTATCTCAAAAAGAGCCATGAATCTCATTTGCCTACGATTTTGCTTATGTGGGTGTCGACAAGCTTTTTCGCAATGCGAATAGTCCATGAGAAGAACGGATGAGAAACATAGCTGTTTTCGAGACAATATTTTGGTGGAATTAATTTTTATGAAGGTAAATTGGTGGTGGCAGGTGGTGGCGCTATTGATGGCGCTGCTGGTAAGTGCATGTGGTAGTAGTGGTATGACGGGTGGCGAGCGGGTTCTAGAAACCTACTTGAACTCCAATCAAGATGAACTGCTATTCCCGGCTAGTGTGGACAATCGTCCAGTTCGCTTTGTGGTCGAACCGGGAACGCCCGCGCGCGCAATTGGTAAGCAACTACTCGAAGCGGGGCTGATTACCGATGATTTGCTCTTTGAAGCGTATGTACGCGTCAATGGGCTTGCGAATCGATTAGCGGCGGGAACATTTATCTTAAATCCTTCGATGACGATTGTGGAAATTGCGGACATTTTGCAACAGGCTGAGGTCGCCAGCATTACGATCACCATTCCTGAAGGATGGCGTGTGGAGCAGGTAGCTGATTATCTGGCTCAAGCCGAGATTTTTAGTGACACGACTGCGATTGATGATTATCGCAACCAGGCGCTTACGGGCGAACTGGAGGGAGTGGACGAAAGCCAGTATCCCTTCTTGGCATGGCGTCCTGAGGGTACTGGTTTGGAAGGCTATCTTTTCCCTGATACCTATGAGATTCCTGCGGTAGAGCCTGTTCCTGCCGATATACTTTCTCGCCAACTGGATGTCTTTTCCGCACGCGTTGCCCCACTCTATGAATCGGCTATTGCCTCGGGTACGACCACGCTGGATCTGTATACGGTGCTAACGATTGCGAGCATCGTGGAACGGGAGGCGGTTGTGCCAGAGGAGCGCCCTGATATTGCGGGTGTTTATCTAAACCGGCTGGAACAAGGAATCCGCTTGGAGGCAGACCCGACCGTGCAATACGCGATGGGTTATCAGGAAGATACCGGGCAATGGTGGAAGACGCCAGTCTTTTTGGAAGAGTATAGCAGCGTGATTAGCCCCTATAACACCTATCTAAACAATGGCTTGCCACCAGGGCCGATTGCCAGCCCTGGTCTCAGCAGTATTCAGGCGGTCTTAAATCCTGGCGATCACGACTATATCTATTTTGTGGCAACGGCTGATGGGACTGGACGTCATATCTTTGCCTCAACCTTCGAAGAACATGCTGAAAATGTCCGCAGCTATCAAACAGGACAATGAGCCATTCCCAACCTACGGCTGCATCGGTTGAGAAGGTTACAACATTTGTAATGGGTCGGCGCGATGGCATTGATGAAGTGCTGCTGCTCTATCATCCCATTGCGGGGATTCAACTGCCAGCAGGGACGGTAGAAGCAGGGGAATCTCCACAAGAGGCAGCCTTGCGCGAGGCGCAGGAGGAAACCGGGCTGAACAGTTTGAGGTGGGGAGGAATGCTTGGGATGGAGCGGGAAGAGTTTCTGCCCCATCAGGGGATCATTGCCCTTTCTACACCCGTTTATGTGGCTCCCTCTGCAACCAGCGCGGCGATGGCTGAACTGCGGCGGGGATTGCAGATCTCCATCATCTGGTCTAAGGATGGCTTTTTACAAGTGTGCTATACCGAACATGATCGCTATCCTCAGCCGCAGTATGTCTCTTTCGAGGTGATGGGTTGGGTTCCTGCTTCCTGTGTGGCTTCGGTGCGAGTTCGCCATTTTGCTTGGCTTACTTCGGTGGGCGAAACCGCGCTTATGTGGACTCACTTTGATGATAATCACAACTTTACGTTGCGCTGGCATCCCTTGAACAAGTTGCCAGCACTCGTTGCACCCCAAGCACCCTGGCTGCGTTACTTGCCTTCCCCTTAAAATTAAATTGTGCATTAAACAAAATGACTACCTGTTCGCTAGGTAGTCATTTTGCTTTGCGGGGCCGATGCTATTTCCAGTACACGCCAAAGGTTAATGGACGGGGCGCACGTCTCTGGCTTTTTCGATTGTTTTTTCGACGGCAGCAGACTCGGCGCGTGTGCGCAGCCAATCGCGTCCACGCACGCCCCACCAGACCACAATGGCTTCAACTGCGAAGCCTGCCAGCAGCGCAGCAATGCCCATCGTTGCGCCTGTGATGCCTAGCCAGGGGAGGATGATCAGCGTTGCCACAATGGCAAGCAAGCGTGCCGGGGCGCTGGGAGCCATGGCTTGGGTACGTCGCTCGACCATACCAATGCCATGATAATAGGCACGTGCGGCAACGGCAAGAGAAAAGCCCGCAAAGAGATGGAGGGGCACGGTTGCCAGCGGGGCTAGTTGGGGTGGTACGCCGATCCAATCGAGCAAGATCACATTGCGCAGGGGCGTCCAAAAGAGAATGAACATCATGGTGAGAGAGGCAAGACAGCAGCCAATTGCAAAGCGTTGGATGCGCTGGCGGATGCCTGGTTCATCTTGAAAGGCCAATGTTAAATTGCGAATATCGTTGAGCCAGCCATAGGGCATACGTCCCAATGTGTAGAGGACGGCGAGAATGGCAAGCGCATTGGTGGCATCTGGCCCGCGTGCCACAAAGAGATTGATGACGGGACGGCTTAACTCTTGAGTAAACATGATCAAGGCCAAAGGCCAGAACAGACGCACAATCGCCAGTTGAGTTGGCGGCGGTGTGCCTTTGTCATTGATCGCAGGCAGTTGGGGGCGCACGTAGTGGGCAACGCCCCAGAGGATGATGGCAAGCTCGACCAACAGACCGCCATAGGTGACGACGATGGGCAAGCGGATCGGTTCTTCTTGGATCCAGGGAAGCGTCACCAGCACAAAGACCATGAGGATGCTCACGGTCAAGTTGCTGAGTGTGGCATAGCTGACCACTGCGGTGTGGCGCACGCGCAAGAGCAGTCCGGCGTGAAAATAGGTGAAGCCTCTGAGCAAGGGATAGGGGATGAGCCAAAAGAGAGCTGTACGCACCACTGCGCCCAACGTGCCATCAATGCCATGCAGCCCTTCAATCACGGAATTGCCCAAAGGTGTCAGCGTAAAGCTTGCCAGCCCCACCATCAGCGTACAGCCCGCCAATAATACAAAGCGGCGCACGGCAGCCAGGGTGGCTAGGTCATTGACCAGGATGAGTCCTAGTTCTCTGGATTGTACCAGGGGGGCAGACAAGAAAAGTATCAGCCCCCAGCCTACCCCAAAGGCTGCCAATGTTGTTGTCGCCTGGGGAACCCGCGCCATGCCGCCATTGAGCACCTGACTGCCCAACTCCATCACAATCGCTGTGATCACCAGGGGCAGAATAAAACGTAGCATCTTCCAGTAAGTCACATACAATTCCTCTCAAAAACCTGCTCTGGAAATTGGCAACTTGTCGCCATCCACTTTCCAGCCCTGCTCAATTCGTTTATCTAAACTCATTCGCACTGATTCGCTAGGCCGGACCCGCTAGGTCGTGCTGGGTACGGGTTGAATCTTGCTCTGACGGGCTTCAACGCGTCCTAGATAAAGCCCCAGAAAGATGAGCGGCAAGACCAAGATGTAGTTAAAGCCCAGGGCAATCTGCAAGCCCCAGCTTCCAGCGATGATGCCCGTCCACAGGGGGGGGATCATTGAACCCAGGGTCATGGCGACGTTGAGCGTTCCGGTGACTGTGCCGGTCTGCTCTGGATAGAGCCGAGTGCCATAGGCTAATGCCATTGGAAAGAGACCAGAGAAGCTTAACCCTGTGAGGAAGACCCCAACGACTGCTACAATGGGATTTGTACCCAGCACCACAAGTGGATATGTCAGTGTAATGCCAACAAGTAAGACGAGCAATGTTGTGGCATAGCCAACTCGCTCGGAGAAGGCCGCGCAGAGGACGCGCCCAATGGTCAACGCCACATAGAAGACGGAGATCATAGAGACGGCGAAAAAGGTTGAGAGGCCAACTGACTCCTGTGCGAAGAGTGCGATCCAGCCCAGGAGGCTGGTGGCGACGCCGTTGTAGACAAAGGCGATGAGGAAGAGCGTTAGGAATGGCCCTTCACGCAGTAGCTCGAAATTAAGCTTTTCGGGCTTGCTGCTGCCCTTGCTACGCGATTCAGTGCCACCCAATGAATAGGCGATGATTCCATAAGCGAACCAGAGAATTGCGGTTCCTCCCAATGCCCAACGCCATTCAATGCCGCGCTCAAGCACATAGCCGATGATCAAGGGCGAAATGGCAGCGCCAAAGCCATAGACCGCATGGAGCGTATTGAGCGCACGGGCGCGTGCTGCGCGATTGGCATCAGCAACCTGGGCATTAAGTCCTGTTGAGAGCGCGCCTTGTGCGGCGCTGATGAGGACAAAGCCGATGATGAACAATATCCAAACTTTTGTGACAGCGGCAAGGGTTAATGAGGCTGCCAAGATCAGCGCCGAAATCCAAACAAGCCGCCAACGCCCTAGCAGGTCGGAGCCGATGCCAGAGAGGATGTTGCCTAAGATCGCGCCCACCCCGCGTGCAGGAAAGATGAGGCCGATTGCTGCCAGGGTCAGGCCAACCGCAGAAAATTCTTCGGTGATGGAGGGCATCATAGAGGGAATGAGAACGGCTGCGGTGCCGATGAACAAATAGCCGAGGAGGCTCAGATGGGTCAGCCGACGGTTCAAAGCGTACCTTCCGTTACTATTGTTTGGTGGGTATTGTTTGGTGGCTGCAACAAGTTTGTGTTTGTTTTCAAGACTCAAGTCTCTTCTTGAAGTATCCTACACTAAGTTCGCTACGAAGGCTTCTCCCGCCACATTCAGATCACTATTGAGTCCAAAAGTTAATGTGCGCAGGCGCACGCCACGCGCCTGCACATCTAGGGGCTGGGCAATGGGTGTGGGGTAGATCAAGATGGCTTCTTGCGCGCCTTGTAATTGTGCATAGGCCAAGATTTGCGCCACATCCGCGGCATCGGGGCCGTTGGCAGGTGTTTTATATTTGGTGTCCAGCACCCAGCGTTGGCGACCTGCACTGATGACGAGGTCAATGGTGAAGTGGAGATCTGCGCTCACGGGCGTGTGGACTTGGGCGGCGACGCGGTGGGTGGGTGCTAGCCGTTGCATGAGCCATGCCGCCACAAATTGTTCGTAGAGGCGAGCCATATCTACCAGGAAAGGCAGCATACTTTGGTCGCCGACGGTGTGACCAGGGCCACTGTGATCCAAGAAAAAGGCGCAGAGGGCATGCAATGGCGCATAGTCCTGATTGAGCCGTGTATAGACGCGTCCACGACAGGCGCTCGCTGTGACGGCTTTGAGGCTGACTTGACCTGCCAGCAACCTGTAGGCACGCTGCACAAGCAGCAGGGTTTCACCCGTGCAGAGTGCGCTGCGCAGAATGGTGTGAATCGTCCATGCCAAGATATGGTTTTCTTCCACATCGGCAGTTACTTGATGATAGCTACAGGCGACGGTGCCGTTGGCGAGCGCATGCGGGAGTGATGCGGTCTGGATGCGTCCACGCACATAAGGAGTGGCTTCTTGCACGGGGAGATAGGCGCGATAGAAACCGCGCTGTCCGCGTGCCAAGATGCGCTGTGCCAAGAGGCGGGCAAGGCGCGTGTAGATGTCGGGTAAGCTGGTGACCTGAACAAGACCGGGTAGGAAGTGCAGGCTGGTCAGCGCATAGGCCACTTCGATCATGGTAAAGAGCGAGCTTAGGCTGACTTTGGGTTGGAGCATGAGGCCGACGGTACGCGTTAGGGGAATAAAGCCTGCCCAGCCTTGTGCTGTGAGCCGCCACTGGTCGCCTGTGCGAAAGGAGGGCGGTTCGATTTCGATCTGGGTGCGGTAGCGACGCCAAAGCAAGGATGCCGCACGTTCATCCAGCGCACCGGCAGGGAGAAGGACGGGTTGATATTCGATGAGGGTGTGGCGTTGCTGGGGCATCTGTTGTGATACTTGCTGTGGCGTATGTTGTAGCTGTAGAGGAGTCAATAGCCAAGCCTCGCCTTTACTGTAGACCAGAGGAAGGGTGTGATCTGGTCAGGCTGGTCAAAGAAGAACTCTTCCAGATAAGGCTCAATCTCGACTTGCCAGATCGAGGGCAACTCTTCGGCCAAATTAGCGTGTAGAAAGTAGCTGATGCCCAGCGCAAAGTTGGGGTCGCCAATGGCCCCGTTGATCTCTTGAATGAGTCCGATCAAGGCGTCGCGCGGGTAGGCTGTGCCGAGGCGTGCGTGGTAGCGGCGTAGCACGTCGAAATCGGGTGCGACACGCAGAAAGGCAAAGCGGCGACGGAGCGCGTTATCCACCAGTGCAATCGAGCGGTCGGCGGTATTCATTGTGCCCAAGATGCGTACATTGGCTGGAATGCTAAAGAGTGTTTCACTACCGGCTAGCTTTACCTGCGCTTCACGATATTCGAGCAGGTAGAGCAATTCGCCGAGGACTTGGGCAAGGTTGGCGCGGTTGATCTCGTCAATGATGAGAAGACAGGTTCCCATGCGTCCTGCGGCTTCACGGCAAAAGGTGAGAAAGCGTCCTGGCTGTAAGGTAAAGGTGAGACCGTTGCTGGCACTGCTGGCGGGTTGGGGGCGTAGTCCCTGGATGAATTCCTCATAGCTATAGGCTGGGTGGAACTGGAGCAATTGGCTAAAGCCATCGCCGCCGCCAATGAGATGGCGGGCGAGGTGATGGGCGATGAATGTTTTGCCTGTTCCTGGAGGCCCATAGAGAATGGCTTGCCCTTTGCGGTTGATAGCCTGTGTCCACGCTGCCAATGTTGCTTCGTCTATGCCCGTTGCCTCCGCACATTCGGCGAGGGTATAGAGGGGTTGGGTGGCAACTGAAGCGCTATAGGCACTCCCACTTTCTTTGGTGGAGGTAATTTTTGGTTTAAACGCAGGCTCAACAGCAGGCCTATCGGGTTGGCTGGACTGATCATCTGGTACAGGGGTTGGGACATATTCGGGTGCTAGGATGGCGGCGTTGAAGGCATCAGGCTGAAGTTTGAGCAATCCACGGTGGTCGGGCAATACCGCTTGGCGTGGCGTCAAGTCGTCCCATTCGACTGGACGGCGATGACCCAAACCCAATTCGCCTACAAAATAGTAAGGGCCTGCCACCGTGCCATGTCCCAAGAGGTGATTGCGTTGATCGGTAACGAGTAGCCGGTCACCTTCACGGATGTGGTGTGCCAAGCGCCAAACCTGGTTGAGATCACGTTTGCGCCAGGTGGGATATTGGTCGAGCAGGCTATCGCGCCGTGCATAAAACTCACTCTGCGCAATATCGTCCACATCACCCAACTCATCCCCGCCCAATGCCACATAGCCACCTTCTTGCCATTCGGCCCACAAGGCTGGTTCATCTTGCAGGCTCAGTCGCCAATAGGCAGGTGTGCGGAAGGCAAAGCGGCGAGTCGTAACCAGCCAGTGGCTGACCACTTGAAAGAGATCGCCCGGTTGCATGGCAATGCGCACGTCAAGCTGTTGCAGCGCAGGCTGTGTGGCGATGAATTGCTGGAGCGCGCTGTTGGCTGTCGGATAACCAAGCATGGTATGCCCATGATCCGCACCCGTGAAATAGTTGAGTGTGGTGCGGCTCTTGCGGTTGAAGAGCATGAAGTGTTCGGGGCGCAACGCGTTGAGGATGGGCGTGACCATGCCTGTCTGAAAGCCTTTGGTGGCGGGTTCAGCGGCGAAT